>NZ_JABERS010000001.1:0-206899 GCF_013168745.1 Aeromonas sp. TW 6
CAGGATTCCAGACATGTCAAGGCCAGGTAAGGTTCTTCGCGTTGCATCGAATTAAACCACATGCTCCACCGCTTGTGCGGGCCCCCGTCAATTCATTTGAGTTTTAACCTTGCGGCCGTACTCCCCAGGCGGTCGATTTAACGCGTTAGCTCCGGAAGCCACGTCTCAAGGACACAGCCTCCAAATCGACATCGTTTACGGCGTGGACTACCAGGGTATCTAATCCTGTTTGCTCCCCACGCTTTCGCACCTGAGCGTCAGTCTTTGTCCAGGGGGCCGCCTTCGCCACCGGTATTCCTCCAGATCTCTACGCATTTCACCGCTACACCTGGAATTCTACCCCCCTCTACAAGACTCTAGCTGGACAGTTTTAAATGCAATTCCCAGGTTGAGCCCGGGGCTTTCACATCTAACTTATCCAACCGCCTGCGTGCGCTTTACGCCCAGTAATTCCGATTAACGCTTGCACCCTCCGTATTACCGCGGCTGCTGGCACGGAGTTAGCCGGTGCTTCTTCTGCGAGTAACGTCACAGCCAGCAGATATTAGCTACTGACCTTTCCTCCTCGCTGAAAGTGCTTTACAACCCGAAGGCCTTCTTCACACACGCGGCATGGCTGCATCAGGGTTTCCCCCATTGTGCAATATTCCCCACTGCTGCCTCCCGTAGGAGTCTGGACCGTGTCTCAGTTCCAGTGTGGCTGATCATCCTCTCAGACCAGCTAGGGATCGTCGCCTTGGTGAGCCATTACCTCACCAACTAGCTAATCCCACCTGGGCATATCCAATCGCGCAAGGCCCGAAGGTCCCCTGCTTTCCCCCGTAGGGCGTATGCGGTATTAGCAGTCGTTTCCAACTGTTATCCCCCTCGACTGGGCAATTTCCCAGGCATTACTCACCCGTCCGCCGCTCGCCGGCAAAAGTAGCAAGCTACTTTCCCGCTGCCGCTCGACTTGCATGTGTTAGGCCTGCCGCCAGCGTTCAATCTGAGCCATGATCAAACTCTTCAATTTAAGTTTGGTTGCCACTCTTTGTTACCAAGGAGTAGGCGGCTCAATGAATTGCTGAATTAACTGCTGCAACTTTCGTTGCTTTGGTCACTTCATCAGACATTGAAATCAAAAATTGTTTTTGATGCTCGATGCTGTGAGTGCCCACACAGATTGCTTGATTCAAATTGTTAAAGAGCGACGCAGCTTTTGGCTGCTGCGGGAGTGGCATTCTACTCAACCGCCTTCTCGAGTCAAGCCTTATTTTCAAAGGCTTTTCGAGGTTACCGATTCAGGCTTTGCGTTGCCGCTTGCCGTGTCGATGGAGGCGCATTATAGGGAGCGAATTCGTTCTGGCAAGGGGATAATTGCAAAAAGATGGCTTCCATCGTTCAATCGCTCACAAAGCCACCAAAAAGCATCTTAATCCAGCGAAATCAGCCTGCGACAGGTGCTGCAACGGCAAAATCATGCAGGTTGTCGTAGATGGCATCGGCCAGTTCAATCCCCGCATCAGTAATCGGCTTACCCGTTCTGACCATTATCTTGTGACCGACCTTGGCATTGATGGCCGCCTTCAAGTCTGAAGGTTTGTCACCCACCATATAAGAGCGGCTCATATCGATACCGAGCTCCCGCTGGGCAAGCAACAACATACCCGGTTCGGGTTTGCGGCAGTCGCAGGGGGCACCGTGGTTCGGGTGATGGGGGCAGAAGTAGATACCATCGAGATCCACATCGCGATCGGCCAATGACCAATCCATCCACTCGGTCAGGTTCATGAAGTCATCTTCAGTGAAGTAACCACGGGCAATGCCGGATTGGTTGGTCACCACGACCAGCAAATAGCCTTTTTTCTTCAGCAATTGCATGGCCTCAATCGCCCCGGGCAGAAAATGGAAGTCATCAACCTGGCTGACATAACCCGTGTCTTTGTTGATGACACCATCGCGATCCAGAAAAATGGCGGGTTTACTCACAGCAACTACCTCTATAGATGATTTCGCAAAAGTATCTCACAAGCCATTTAAAGCCCCAAAAGTAAAAGGGGTGGCCGAAGCCACCCCTTTTATGTGTGCATATAAAGTATCGATTAAGCGATAACTTTAGCTACAACACCAGCACCTACGGTACGGCCACCTTCACGGATGGCGAAACGCAGGCCGTCGTCCATCGCGATCGGGGCAATCAGGGTAACAACCATCTTGATGTTGTCGCCCGGCATGACCATCTCTACGCCTTCCGGCAGTTCGATGGTACCGGTCACGTCGGTAGTACGGAAGTAGAACTGCGGACGGTAGCCCTTGAAGAACGGAGTGTGACGACCACCTTCTTCCTTGGACAGCACGTACACTTCGGATTCGAACTTGGTGTGCGGCTTGATGGTGCCCGGCTTGGCCAGTACCTGACCACGCTCTACGTCTTCACGCTTCACGCCACGCAGCAGTGCGCCAACGTTCTCACCTGCACGACCTTCGTCCAGCAGTTTGCGGAACATTTCAACGCCGGTACAGGTGGTCTTGGTGGTATCTTTGATACCAACGATTTCCACTTCTTCACCAACCTTGACGATACCGCGCTCTACACGACCGGTAACTACGGTACCACGGCCTGCGATGGAGAAGACGTCTTCGATAGGCATCAGGAACGGCTGGTCAATGGCACGCTCCGGCTCCGGAATGTAGGTGTCCAGGTGGCCAGCCAGTTCCAGGATCTTCTCTTCCCACTGAGCTTCGCCTTCCAGCGCTTTCAGTGCGGAACCACGTACTACCGGCAGGTCATCACCCGGGAAGTCGTACTCGGACAGCAGTTCGCGAACTTCCATCTCGACCAGTTCCAGCAGCTCTTCGTCATCTACCATGTCGCACTTGTTCATGAACACGATGATGTACGGAACGCCTACCTGACGACCCAGCAGGATGTGCTCACGAGTCTGCGGCATCGGGCCGTCAGTCGCTGCTACTACCAGGATTGCGCCGTCCATCTGGGCAGCACCGGTGATCATGTTTTTAACGTAGTCGGCGTGACCCGGGCAATCTACGTGAGCGTAGTGGCGGGTAGCAGTGTCGTATTCTACGTGGGAGGTGTTGATGGTGATACCACGCTCACGCTCTTCCGGTGCCTTGTCGATCTGGTCGAAGGCGAAAGCTTTACCACCGAAGTGCTTGGCCAGCACGTTGGTGATGGCGGCGGTCAGGGTGGTTTTACCGTGGTCAACGTGGCCGATGGTGCCGACGTTTACGTGCGGTTTATTACGCTCAAATTTTTCTTTAGACACGACGTAGTCCTTCTAGGTTAAACCCGCCTACCGTCGTAGGCGGGGAATCTTAAATTACTTGGATTTGCGCTCTTCGATCACGGCCTGGGCGACGTTGGTCGGGGCATCGTGATACTTGGCGAATTCCATGGCGTAGGAAGCACGACCCTGAGTAGCAGAACGCAGGGAGGTGGCGTAACCGAACATTTCGGCCAGCGGCACCAGCGCACGTACGATCTTGCCGGACGGGCCATCTTCCATGCCTTCGATCAGGCCGCGACGACGGTTCAGGTCACCGATCACGTCGCCCATGTAGTCTTCCGGAGTCTCGACTTCGACCTTCATGATCGGCTCGAGCAGTACCGGGTTGGCCTTCATGAAGCCAGCCTTGAACGCCAGAGAAGCAGCGATCTTGAACGCCAGTTCGGAAGAGTCGACATCGTGGTAGGAACCGAAGTGCAGACGCACACCCAGATCCATTACCGGATAGCCTGCCAGCGGGCCGGACTTCAGCTGCTCGCGGATACCCTTGTCAACACCCGGGATGAATTCGCCCGGAATCACGCCACCCTTGATGTCGTTGACGAATTCATAGGCTTTGCCTTCTTCCAGCGGGTACATGTCGATAACGACGTGACCGTACTGACCACGACCACCGGACTGCTTGGCATGCTTGCCTTCGATGTCCTTGACGGTGTTGCGGATGGTTTCACGGTAGGCAACCTGCGGCTTACCTACGTTGGCTTCTACCTTGAACTCGCGACGCATACGGTCAACGATGATGTCCAGGTGCAGCTCACCCATACCGGCGATGATGGTTTGACCAGATTCTTCGTCGGTCCATACGCGGAAGGACGGATCTTCCTGAGCCAGACGGCCCAGAGCCAAGCCCATCTTCTCTTGGTCAGCCTTGGATTTCGGCTCAACGGCGATGGAGATTACCGGCTCCGGGAATTCCATACGCTCCAGGATGATCGGTGCGCTTTCGTCACACAGGGTATCACCGGTGGTGACGTCCTTCAGGCCGATGGCAGCAGCGATGTCGCCTGCGCGAACTTCTTTGATCTCTTCACGCTTGTTGGCATGCATCTGAACGATACGGCCGAAACGCTCGCGCTTCTCTTTAACGGAGTTCAGCACGGAGTCACCGGAGTTGACCACACCGGAGTAAACACGGAAGAAGGTCAGGTTGCCCACGAACGGGTCGGTAGCAATCTTGAATGCCAGAGCAGAGAACGGCTCGTCATCGGAAGCGTGACGCTCGTCCTTGGTCTCGCCATCCAGCTTCAGACCGTCGATAGCAGCAACGTCGGTCGGAGCCGGCAGGTACTCGACCACGGCATCCAGCATGGCCTGTACGCCCTTGTTCTTGAACGCAGAGCCACAGGTAACCAGGATGATTTCGTTGTTCAGAACACGCTGACGCAGAGCTTTCTTGATCTCTTCTTCAGTCAGTTCTTCACCGCCCAGGTATTTCTCCATCAGGTCTTCAGACGCTTCAGCAGCGGCTTCAACCAGGTTCATGCGCATTTCTTGCGCCTGTTCCAGCAGCTCAGCCGGGACGTCTTCGTAGTCGAAGGATACGCCCTGGTCAGCTTCGCTCCAGTTGATGGCTTTCATCTTGACCAGGTCGATAACGCCCTTAAAGTTCTCTTCGGAACCGATGTTCAGTTGCAGAGGAACCGGGTTACCTTTCAGACGGGTCTTGATGTGCTCAACGCAGCGCAGGAAGTTGGCACCGGTACGGTCCATCTTGTTGACGAACGCGATACGGGGAACCTTGTACTTGTTAGCCTGACGCCATACGGTTTCAGACTGTGGCTGTACGCCACCTACGGCACAGTACACCATCACGGCGCCATCCAGAACACGCATGGAACGCTCTACTTCGATAGTAAAGTCAACGTGGCCCGGGGTATCGATGATGTTGATACGGTGCGGTTGGAACTGTTTACCCATACCGGACCAGAAAGCGGTGGTCGCGGCGGAGGTGATGGTGATACCACGCTCTTGTTCCTGTTCCATCCAGTCCATGGTGGCGGCGCCATCGTGAACTTCACCGATCTTGTGACTTACACCGGTGTAAAACAGAACGCGCTCGGTAGTAGTAGTCTTACCGGCGTCGATGTGAGCGGAGATACCGATATTACGATAACGCTCAATGGGGGTTGTACGAGCCATTGTCATCCTCTTACTAGGGCGCTTGTCCCCAGATAATTAAAGGTGCGCAGAGTCAGAAGACCCTGCGCAAGCGGATTACCAGCGGAAGTGAGCGAAGGCCTTGTTCGCTTCAGCCATACGGTGAACGTCTTCACGTTTCTTGACAGACGAACCCTTATTGTCAGCGGCATCCAGCAGCTCGCCAGCCAAACGCTGAGCCATTGATTTTTCACCACGTTTACGAGCGGCATCAACCAACCAGCGCATTGCCAGAGCATTGCGACGTACCGGACGAACTTCTACCGGCACCTGATAGGTTGCACCACCGACGCGACGAGATTTAACCTCGACCGCCGGACGAATGTTGTCCAGAGCGACTTCGAACAGGGCCAGGTGCTCTTTGCCAGATTTGGTGGCAATGATGTCCAGGGCGCCATATACGATGGCTTCTGCAACAGATTTCTTACCGTCAACCATTACTACGTTGACAAATTTAGCCAGCAGCTCTGATCCGAACTTGGGATCCGGCAGGATTTTACGCTGACCAACAACACGACGTCTTGGCATTTCAAATTCTCCGTAACTTCAGGGGTTACCCAAAACTAGAAAGTTATCTAACTAGAAACGAATTAACGTTTGGCCTTACTTAACGGAGAACCATTAAGCTTTCGGACGCTTCACGCCGTACTTGGAGCGAGCCTGCTTACGGTCTTTAACACCGGCACAGTCCAACGCACCACGAACGGTGTGATAACGAACACCTGGCAAGTCTTTTACACGACCGCCACGGATCAGAACAACAGAGTGCTCTTGCAGGTTGTGACCTTCACCACCGATGTAGGAGGTGACTTCGAAGCCGTTGGTCAGACGTACACGGCATACTTTACGCAGTGCAGAGTTAGGCTTCTTCGGGGTGGTGGTGTATACACGGGTGCATACGCCACGCTTCTGAGGGCACGCTTCCAGCGCCGGCACGTTGCTTTTCACAACGAGCTTGATGCGTGGCTTGCGAACCAACTGGTTAATAGTTGCCATCAAAAGGCTCCTGATAATGACTTCATAAACGTGTGAAAAATCCTCCCCGCAGATACGGGGACGCGAAATTTTATGCCCTGTTGTCTGGGGAGTCAAGATTTATACAATTTGCACACCGAAATGGCAAATGACAGTCGAATGACATTATGCTAAGCAACTGAGATAAAAAGGAAAACCAAGTCTAACCGCCCCAGGTCTGCGGTGATCCGTGCTCGGCGATCAACCTGATCAAACCCGGCATATCGAGTTCCATCCCGATCCCGGGTGACAAGCCTCTCGCTTGCAGGTCTTCCTTCATGACGTAAAGGGGGACGTCTGCCAAGCGCTCGCACCACCCGGGGGCAGCCGCCGCCATCACGGCATCCTGCATCAACACCACCAGATCCCCTTCCATGCGGTAACGCAACGCCAACTCGAGATCCTGGCTCATGAAGGGAGAGTTCAATATCAGCTGTATCACGGGCACCTCAGAAGCAGATGTGGGTGGTGAAACCCGCCCAGCTACGGCGAATTTCCGCAGGAGAGAGCGGAATAACTGGGATTAGCAGATCCGCCGCCGTCAGTCCTCGCTCAGCCAGTGACACCGCACAGACATAGACCTCCTCGATGTCATACAGCTCCAGCATCTTGAAGGTCGGGGCGTAGTGACGCTGCAATATGGCGTGTGGCGATTGCTCCCTCACCAGTTGCATCACGCCATCGCCCACCAGAAAGAGGGCCAGGGACTCCGTCAATGCAGAGGTGGCCAGCAGGGCATCCAGCCCCTCCCGACCACTCGCCGAACCATGGGGACCACGCCGTGAGATAAACGCTATTCTGGTCATCTTGTCCCCCTAGAACTGTACGAAGCGATCAGCGGTCAGTGCGGCTTCCGCCAACTGACCGAGCCCGCTCAGGCAGAATGGGGCTTCCAGATTGAAATGCTCCCGTCCCATTCCCTTGGCCTCCTGCTCATCCAGCACGCCACGGCGCATGGCCGCAGCCACACACACATCGATGCGGATGCCCTGCTGGATGGCCAACTCGCGCCACAACGCCACCAGGTCGGTCTCATCGCTGGCTGGCGCATGGAGGCCATTGGCATTGCACACCCCCTCCTGATAGAAGAAGAGGTGGGACAAGCGGTGTCCCTGCTCGACCAGACTCAGGGCAAAACGATAGGCCGTGCTGGCCGTCTGGGTGCCATAGGCGGGCCCGGTGACCAGCAGAGCAAAATTCAGACTCATGATCGCACTCCTGCACAGCGGTGCATCCATTCTACCTCACAGACGCAAAAGCCCCTCCTGGGAGGGGCTTTTCCAATGAAACAGGCTCAGACGTAGGCGATGGCTTCGACTTCGACCAGCACATCCTTGGGCAGACGAGCGACCTCCACGCAGGAACGTGCCGGAGCGGATTCGCCAAAGTAGCGGGCATACACCTGGTTGAAGGCCACGAAGTTGTTCATGTCACTCAGGAAGCAAGTGGTCTTCAGTACCTTGCTGGTATCGGCTCCTGCAGCTTTCAAGACGGCAACCAGATTCTTCATCACCTGCTCTGCCTGAGCCTCGATGCCACCGGCAACGATGTCCATGGTGGCCGGATCGAGCGGGATCTGCCCGGAGGTAAAGACCAGCTCACCCAGCTTGGTAGCCTGGACATAAGGGCCAATTGCGGCAGGCGCCTTGTCGGTTGCAATCACTTCTTTAGCCATTGTTATCTATCCCCTATCTATGGCGCTTACTCGCTCTCTTCTTCACCCTGCTTGCGCTGTCGGATGTAGAGATACACGGTATGTTTGGAAATATTCAGCTTGTCGGCGACCAGGTTGATCGAATCCTTGATATCAAATATGCCCTTCTCGAACAACTGGGTCACGATAAAACGGTTCTTGGCATTGTTGGCCACGGAGGGATCACGATTGATCTCGTCGATGGTGTTGTCCACCGTCTGGGCAACCAGCTCTTCGACGCTGTTGGCGAAGGTCTCCGGTGATTGCCGCTCCACCTGCTGTGGCGTCGGGAAGAATTCGGCCACGAACTCGTGGAAAGGTGCATTGATGTGCAGGTTGATGCAGATAAGGCCGATCACCTGCTTGTCGCGGTTACGGATGGCGATGGTGCTCGACTTCATCAAGGCACCGGTCCGACTGCGGGCAAAATAACTCTGGGTGTGATCCTGACCCGTGCTCTCGATATCCTTGAGCATCCGCAGGGCGAGATCGGTGATCGGCGCCCCCAGAGTTCGACCCGTATTGAAACCATTCGCTATTTGGATCACGGACTCATGCAGATTTTCCAGGGAGTGGAGCACCACCTCGCAGTGCTTGCCGAACAGATCGGCCAGGCCTTCGATAAGGCCCCCATATGAACGCAACAGCTCCCTGTCTTCGTCTGTAAAAGCGCGACCGCTCAGTTGCTCTTCGGGAAGCAGTACTTCCTCGATACCGACAGCCATGTTCTACCCCTGTAATACCCATTCAACTTTCCCGAGTTTTCAGTTGCGACGGGGCAATGTCAACTTTTTTTGATTTTTTGCTCTATAACCTTGCACTGGATCATCCCCCTGCCCCAGCCCAGTGCACGCTGGGCGCCGGATGGGAAATAAAAAAAGGGCCCCTAGAAGGGGCCCTTTTCGATCACTGCAGCGGAAGATTACTCTTCGTCAAAACTGCCGGCTGCGTTGAGCAGATCCGCCAGGTTTTGCTGAGCTTCATCGGCAGTCACCTGCGGCACACCGACAGCACGGGCTGCGGCGGCACGCTGGTTGATGCGGCTGTGGTGGTAGGCAAAGCCGGTACCAGCCGGGATCAGACGACCCACGATCACGTTCTCTTTCAGGCCGCGCAGTTCATCACGCTTGCCACCAACGGCTGCTTCGGTCAGCACGCGGGTGGTCTCCTGGAAGGAAGCTGCCGAGATAAAGGACTCGGTGCTCAGAGATGCCTTGGTAATACCCATCAGGATATGACGGTAGGTAGCCGGGGTCTTGCCTTCGGCAACCAGTTTACGGTTGGCAATCTTCACACGGGCCACTTCAACCTGCTCACCTTCGATCAGGTCGGTGTCGCCAGCGCTCAGGATCTCGCACTTGCGAAGCATCTGACGCACGATGACTTCGATGTGCTTGTCGTTGATCTTAACGCCTTGCAGACGGTAAACGTCCTGCACTTCGTTGGCGATGTAGTTGGCGACCGGGCTGATACCGCGCAGACGCAGGATGTCATGAGCAGACTCGGGACCGTCCGCCAGCACTTCACCCTTCTCAACTTTTTCACCTTCGAACACGTTGAGGTGACGCCATTTCGGAATCATCTCTTCGTAGATCTCGCCACCATCGGTCGGGGTGATGACCAGACGGCGTTTGCCCTTGGTCTCTTTCCCGAAGGAGATGGTACCGGAGATCTCGGCCAGGATGGCCGGCTCTTTCGGCTGACGTGCTTCGAACAGATCCGCAACGCGCGGCAGACCACCGGTGATGTCCTTGGTACCGCTGGACTCTTGCGGGATACGCGCAACCGCATCACCCACGCCCACGTTGGCACCATCTTCCAGGTTCACGATCGCCTTGCCCGGCAGGAAGTACTGGGCGGGAACGTCGGTGCCCGGGATCATCACATCCTTGCCGTTCAGATCGACCAGTTTCACGGTCGGACGCATCTCTTTACCGGCGCTCGGACGCTCGTTGACATCCAGCACGACGATGGAAGAGAGACCGGTCAGCTCGTCGGTCTGACGAGTGATGGTCACACCGTCGATCATGTGTTCGAAGTGCAGGCGACCCGCCACTTCGGTGATGATCGGGTGGGTGTGCGGGTCCCAGTTCGCGACGGTATCACCGGCGTTCACCGCTTCGCCATCCTTCACTTCCAGCACGGAACCGTAAGGCAGCTTGTGGCTTTCCTTGGTACGGCCCATCTCGTCCATGATGGTCAGCTCGGTAGAACGGGAGGTGATAACCAGCTTGTCAGAGTTGTTCAGAACGAACTTGGCGTTCTGCAACTTGATGCTACCGGTGTTCTTCACCTGGATGCTGCTCTCGGCAGCCGCTCGGGATGCGGCACCACCGATGTGGAAGGTACGCATCGTCAGCTGGGTGCCCGGTTCACCGATGGACTGAGCGGCGATAACACCGACAGCCTCACCCTTGTTAACCAGGTGACCACGGGCCAAATCACGGCCGTAGCAGTGAGCACAGTTACCGAAGTCGGTCTCACAGGTGATGGCAGAACGTACCTTCACGCGGTCGACGGAGTTGCGCTCCAGCAGGTCACACAGCTGCTCGTCGAGCAGGGTGTTGCGCGCTACCAGCACTTCATCCTCGGTACCCGGCTTGATCACGTCTTCGGCCACCACACGACCCAGCACGCGCTCACGCAGCGGCTCGACCACGTCGCCACCCTCGATCAGCGGAGTCATCCACAGACCGTCGGTAGTGCCGCAGTCGTCCTCGGTGATCACCATGTCCTGGGCCACGTCAACCAGACGACGGGTCAGGTAACCGGAGTTCGCTGTCTTCAGTGCGGTATCCGCCAGACCTTTACGAGCACCGTGAGTGGAGATGAAGTACTGCAGTACGTTCAGACCTTCACGGAAGTTCGCCACGATCGGCGTTTCGATGATGGAGCCATCCGGCTTCGCCATCAGGCCACGCATACCGGCCAGCTGACGGATCTGGGCGGCGGAGCCCCGCGCACCAGAGTCGGCCATCATGAAGATGCTGTTGAAGGAAGCTTGCTCTTCCTCATCGCCCAGGGAGTTGACGTTACGCTCCTTGGAAAGGTTGTCCATCATGGCCTTGGAGACGCGATCGTTCGCGCTGGCCCAGATATCGATAACCTTGTTGTAACGTTCGCCCGCGGTCACCAGACCGGACAGGAACTGGTCCTGGATCTCGGCGACTTCGGCTTCTGCAGCAGCGATGATGTCTTTCTTGGCATCCGGGATGACCATGTCATCGATACCAACAGAGGCACCGGACAGGGCCGCGTAGTGGAAACCGGTATACATCAGCTGGTCAGCGAAGATGACGGTATCCTTCAGGCCCTGCTTGCGATAGCAGGTGTTCAGCAGACGGGAGATGAGCTTTTTGCCCAGCGCCTTGTTGGAGACGCACTTGATCCAGTTCTGCGGGTTGGCGTCCAGGTCAGCCTGCTCTGCAGCAGTCAGTACCTTGGGCTCGTCAATCAGCGCATACTCCATGCCTTTGGGCAGGATCAGGCTCAGGATCGCACGACCAACGGTGGTGTTCTTCATCTCGGTCTTGGCAACCAGCTCACCGGCTTCGTTCTTCACGTACTCGGTGATGCGGCACTTGACGCGAGCATGCAGGTCGGCCAGACCGGCACGGTAGACCTTCTCGGCCTCTTTCGGACCGGACAGCACCATACCTTCGCCCTTGGCGTTGATACGGGCACGGGTCATGTAGTACAGACCCAAGACCACGTCCTGGGAAGGAACGATGATCGGCTCACCGGAGGCAGGCGACAGGATGTTGTTGGTGGACATCATCAGGGCGCGCGCTTCCAGCTGGGCTTCCAGGGTCAGCGGTACGTGGACCGCCATCTGGTCACCGTCGAAGTCCGCGTTATACGCAGCACAAACCAGCGGGTGCAGCTGGATGGCCTTCCCTTCGATCAGGGTCGGTTCAAACGCCTGGATACCCAGACGGTGCAGGGTCGGTGCACGGTTCAGCAGAACCGGGTGTTCGCGGATCACTTCGTCCAGGATGTCCCAAACGACGGCTTCTTCGCGCTCCACCATCTTCTTGGCGGCCTTGATCGTGGTCGCCAGACCGCGGGATTCCAGCTTGCCGTAGATGAAGGGCTTGAACAGCTCAAGTGCCATCTTCTTCGGCAGACCGCACTGATGCAGACGCAGGGTCGGACCTACGGTGATAACGGAACGACCAGAGTAGTCGACACGCTTACCCAGCAGGTTCTGACGGAAACGACCTTGCTTACCCTTGATCATGTCGGCCAGGGATTTCAGCGGGCGCTTGTTGGAACCGGTGATGGCACGACCACGACGGCCGTTGTCCAGCAGGGCATCCACGGACTCTTGCAGCATGCGCTTTTCGTTGCGCACGATGATGTCCGGCGCAGCCAGATCCAGCAGACGCTTCAAGCGGTTGTTACGGTTGATCACGCGACGGTACAGATCGTTCAGATCGGAGGTCGCGAAACGACCGCCGTCCAGCGGTACCAGCGGACGCAGGTCCGGCGGCAGCACGGGCAGCACTGTCATGATCATCCACTCCGGCTTGTTGCCGGATTGCAGGAAGGCTTCCATCAGCTTCAGACGCTTGGTGGTCTTCTTGCGCTTGGTCTCGGAGTTGGTCTGATCCAGCTCCTCACGCATGGCTTTGACTTCGCCTTTCAGATCGATGGCGCGCAGCAGAGCCAGAATGGCCTCGGCACCCATCTTGGCGTCGAATTCGTCGCCCCACTCTTCCAATGCGTCCAGATAGTTCTCTTCGGAGAGCATCTGGCTGCGCTCGAGGTTGGTCATGCCGGGTTCGATCACTACATAGGATTCGAAATACAGCACGCGCTCGATGTCACGCAGGGTCATGTCCAGCAGCAGACCGATACGGGACGGCAGGGACTTCAGGAACCAGATGTGGGCAGTCGGGCTGGCCAGCTCGATGTGGCCCATGCGCTCACGACGGACCTTGGTCTGGGTCACTTCTACACCGCACTTCTCGCAGATCACACCACGGTGTTTCAGGCGCTTGTACTTGCCGCACAGACACTCGTAGTCCTTCACCGGTCCGAAGATACGGGCGCAGAACAGACCATCACGCTCCGGCTTGAAAGTCCGGTAGTTGATGGTCTCAGGCTTTTTGACCTCACCGAATGACCAGGAGCGGATCATGTCAGGAGAGGCCAGACCGATCTTGATACTGTCAAACTCTTCGGTCTTGGTCTGAGCCTTCAAAAACTTGAGTAAGTCTTTCACGTGTTTCCCCTGTCAGGAGTCTAACCTCGGCGCCCCGGCTGCCGAAACAGCGGGGCGCCCACGTCAATTCTCGAACAATAAGAGCGAGCTCTTACTCTTCGTCCAGCTCGATGTTGATACCCAGAGAGCGGATTTCCTTCAGCAATACGTTGAAGGATTCGGGCATGCCCGGCTCCATACGGTGGTCGCCATCCACGATGTTCTTGTACATCTTGGTACGGCCGTTCACATCGTCAGACTTGACGGTCAGCATTTCCTGCAGGGTATATGCCGCACCGTAAGCCTCCAGGGCCCACACTTCCATCTCACCGAACCGCTGACCACCGAACTGCGCCTTACCACCCAGCGGCTGCTGGGTAACCAGGCTGTAGGAACCGGTAGAACGCGCGTGCATCTTGTCGTCTACCAGGTGGTTGAGCTTCAGCATGTACATGTAACCCACGGTGACCTTGCGCTCGAAGGCGTTACCGGTACGACCGTCGAACAGGGAGATCTGACCGGATTCCGGCAGATCGGCCAGCTTCAGCAAGGCTTTGATTTCGCGCTCTTTGGCACCATCAAAGACAGGTGTAGCCACCGGCAGACCCTTACGCAGGTTACCCACCAGGGTACGCACGTCGTCGTCAGACAGCTCGGCAATGTTCACTTGCTGGGAGTCCTTCTCGCCCAGGTCATAGACCTGTTGCAGGAACTCGCGCATCTCGTGCAGCTCGCGCTGTTCTTTGATCATGCGGTCGATCTTCTCGCCGATGCCCTTGGCCGCGAGGCCCAGGTGCACTTCGAGGATCTGACCGATGTTCATACGAGACGGTACACCCAGCGGGTTCAGTACGATGTCGACCGGACGGCCGTACTCGTCATGGGGCATATCCTCGACCGGACAGATCTTGGAGATAACACCCTTGTTACCGTGACGGCCCGCCATCTTGTCACCCGGCTGGATGCGACGCTTGACGGCCAGATAGACCTTGACGATCTTCAGTACGCCCGGCGCCAGGTCATCGCCCTGGATGATCTTGCGACGCTTGTTCTCGAATTTCTTGTCGAACTCGGCCTTCAGCTCAACGTGCTGTTCAGCGATCTGCTCCAGCTCGATTTGCTTGGCTTCATCTTCGATGGCCAGCTCAAACCACTTGGAACGATCGAGCTTGTTCAGACGATCTTCGCTGTAACCGGCGGCCAGCAGCAGGTTGCGGGAACGGCCGAAAATGCCGTCTTCCAGGATCTTGAACTCTTCGGTCAAGTCCTTCTTCGCTTCCTTCAGCTGCATCTCTTCGATTTCTTTGGCGCGCTTGTCTTTTTCCACGCCATCGCGGGTAAAGACCTGCACGTCAACCACGGTACCGTACACACCGTTCGGCACTCGCAGGGAAGAGTCCTTCACGTCAGACGCCTTCTCACCGAAGATGGCGCGCAGCAGCTTCTCTTCCGGAGTCAGCTGGGTTTCACCTTTCGGAGTCACCTTGCCGACCAGAATGTCGCCGCCCTTCACTTCGGCACCCACGTAGACGATACCGGACTCGTCCAGCTTGGACAGAGCGGCTTCACCCACGTTCGGGATGTCAGCAGTGATCTCTTCCGGACCCAGCTTGGTGTCACGGGAGATACAGGCCAGTTCCTGGATGTGAATGGTGGTCAGGCGATCTTCCTGAACAACACGCTCGTTCACCAGGATCGAGTCTTCGAAGTTGTAACCGTTCCACGGCATGAACGCGACGCGCAGGTTCTGACCCAGCGCCAGTTCACCGAGATCGGTGGACGGGCCGTCAGCCAGCACGTCGCCAGCCATCACCGGCTCACCCAACATCACGCACGGACGCTGGTTGATACAGGTGTTCTGGTTGGAACGGGTGTATTTGGTCAGGCTGTAGATGTCGATGCCGGCTTCGCCAGGCAGCAGCTCATCTTCGTTGACCTTGATAACGATACGGGAGGCATCGACATAGTCGATCATGCCGCCACGCTTGGCCACTACGGTCACACCGGAGTCAACGGCCACTGCGCGTTCCATACCGGTACCAACCAGCGGCTTGTCGGCGCGCAGGGTCGGTACAGCCTGACGTTGCATGTTTGAACCCATCAATGCGCGGTTCGCGTCATCGTGTTCCAGGAACGGGATCAGGGCCGCTGCCACAGAGACGATCTGTTGCGGGCTCACGTCCATGTACTGGATCTGGTCGGCGTTCATAAAGGTGGATTCACCTTTGTGACGGCACGGGATCAATTCATCTTTCAGACGGCCATCTTCGGTGGTCGCGGCGTTGGCCTGTGCGATCACGTACTTGCCTTCTTCAATCGCAGACAGGTAATCCACTTCGTCGGTGATCACACCGTCGATCACCTTGCGGTACGGGGTCTCGAGGAAACCGTACTCATTGGTGCGGGAATACACGGACAGCGAGTTGATCAGACCGATGTTCGGACCTTCCGGCGTTTCGATGGGGCACAGACGACCGTAGTGGGTCGGGTGTACGTCTCGAACTTCGAAACCGGCACGCTCACGGGTCAGACCGCCCGGGCCCAGCGCGGAGATACGGCGCTTGTGGGTCACTTCGGACAGCGGGTTGTTCTGGTCCATGAACTGGGACAGTTGGCTGGAACCGAAGAACTCTTTGACCGCGGCGGAGATCGGCTTGGCGTTGATCAGATCCTGCGGCATCAGGGTGTCCAGATCGCCCAGAGACAGGCGCTCCTTCACCGCACGCTCGACACGGACCAGACCGACACGGAACTGGTTCTCGGCCATTTCACCGACGGAACGAATACGACGGTTACCAAGGTGGTCGATATCGTCCACTTCGTCGTTACCGTTACGGATGTCGATCAGGCGCTTCATGACCTCGACGATATCGTCCTTGGTCAGCACGCCAACGCCAGTCTCGTCTTCACGACCCAGACGGCGGTTGAACTTCATCCGACCTACGGTAGACAGGTCGTAACGCTCGGAAGAGAAGAACAGGTTCTCGAACAGCTGCTCGGCCGCTTCGCGAGTGGGCGGCTCGCCCGGACGCATCATGCGATAGATCTCGACCAGGGCTTCCAGGCGGCTGGAGCTGGAGTCGATACGCAGGGTCTCGGACATGTAGGCACCGTGATCCAGTTCGTTGGTGAACAGAACCTCGAAGTGCTTGAAGCCGGCTTGGGACAGGTTGGCAACCGCTTCCAGGCTCAGCGCCTGGTTGGCAGTGACAACCATCTCACCAGTCTGCGGGTGCGCGTAGTTCTTGGCTGCAACTTTGCCAACAACATACTCTACCGGCACCTCGATCTGGGTGATGCCGTCTTTTTCCAGCTGACGGATGTGACGGGCAGTGACACGACGACCGGTTTCAACCACCACGGCGCCATTGGCAATGATGTCGAAGGTCGCGGTCTCGCCACGCAGGCGCTCGGGCACCAGATCCATCATCAACTTGCCATCCTTAACTTCGAAACCGATGGTCTCGAAGAAGGTGGCCAGGATTTCTTCGGAACTGAAGTCCAGGGCGCGCAGAATAATGGAGGCCGGCAGTTTACGACGACGGTCGATACGGACAAACAGGTTGTCTTTCGCATCGAACTCGAAGTCCAGCCAGGAGCCACGGTAGGGGATAACGCGGGCGTTATACAGTACCTTACCGGATGAATGTGTTTTGCCTTTATCGTGGTCGAAGAAGACGCCCGGGCTGCGGTGCAGCTGGGAGACGATAACCCGCTCGGTACCATTGATGACAAAGGTGCCGTTCTCGGTCATGAGCGGAATCTCGCCCATGTATACTTCTTGTTCCTTGATATCTTTGACGGTGCCGGCAGCTGCTTCACGGTCGTACAGAACCATACGAAGCTTGACACGCAGCGGCGCGGAGTAGGTCACTCCACGGATCTGGCATTCTTTTACGTCAAATACCGGCTCACCCAGGCGATAGCTGACATACTGAAGCTCAGCACTACCGGAGTAACTGGTGATCGGGAAAACGCTACGGAAGGCGGCTTCTAGGCCGTACTCACCTTCCGGGTCAGCCTCGATGAACTGCTTGAAGGAGTCCAGCTGAATGGACAACAGATAAGGCGTGTCCAGTACCTGGTCTCGCTTACCGAAGTCCTTACGTATGCGTTTTTTTTCGGTATAAGAGTAAACCATAGGGTTCCTCAGCTCGCTGATAAGTGACCCACTCTGTCCCCACGGGACAGCTCTGTCTCAACACCGTTTTGTGTTGGCCCGGACGATGAGGCGGTCCGGATTGCTGGTGCACCGAGAGTCGTGAACGGTGTGAAATACTCTCAGTCTACAGCGCAAAAAGGCTGGTGAATAAAGATTCACCAGCCTTAGCCTGTTTTATCAGGCTAATCTACATAAATGCAGATTATTTGATCTCAACAGAAGCACCGGCAGCTTCCAGCTCTTTCTTCAGAGCTTCAGCTTCGTCCTTGGACACGGCTTCTTTCAGATTGGTCGGAGCAGCTTCTACCAGGTCCTTGGCTTCTTTCAGGCCCAGACCGGTAGCGCCACGAACGGCCTTGATGACGGCAACTTTGTTGGCGCCAGCAGCAGTCAGAACTACGTCGAACTCGGTCTTCTCTTCTACTGCTTCAGCAGCAGCCGGGCCGGCCATGACGGCAGCAGCGGCAGAAACACCGAACTTCTCTTCCATAGCTTCGATCAGCTCAACAACTTCCATTACGGACATGGAAGCAACGGCTTCGATGATTTGGTCTTTAGTGATAGACATGACAAAAATTCCTGATGTTGAATAAACTCAAACAGCCTAGATAGGCGAGAATCAAGCAGCAGCTTGTTTCTGGTCGCGAACAGCAGCGATAGTACGAACCAGCTTGCCAGCAGAGGCTTCCTTCATGGTAGCCATCAACTTCGCAATTGCTTCTTCGTAAGTCGGCAGCGTGGCCAGACGATCAATTTGTGCTGCGGCGATAAACTCACCGTTAAAAGCGCCAGCCTTGATTTCGAACTTTTGGTTCGCTTTGGCAAACTCTTTGAACAGACGAGCGGCAGCGCCCGGGTGTTCGTTAGAGAAAGCAATCAAGGTAGGACCGGTAAATGCGTCGTTCAGGCACTCGTATTCGGTACCTTCTACCGCGCGACGCAGCAGGGTGTTACGCACAACGCGCATGTACACACCAGCTTCACGAGCGGTCTTACGCAGGACGGTCATCTTGTCTACAGTGACGCCGCGAGAATCGGCTACAACTGCAGAAAGAGCGCCTTTGGCAGCTTCGTTGACTTCAGCAACAATTGCCTTTTTGTCTTCGAGTCCCAATGCCATTGGCTTAACTCCTGGATTGAATCCGGGTCTGTTGACCCAGTACTGACACATCCCCCCTACCTTTACAACAGAGAGGAACGATGCGGTAGCAGGATTCCAGAAGAGAAAGAATCTTTCTCGCTGGGTTTCCGGCACCGTCTACGCAGGAAGAATTAAGGCTTTGCGGCCTCCTGCGGTCTTGGACGGAGGTCGAAACCCCCAACCAATCAAGGCGCAAAATTATAGATTAAATTTTGCGCCTTGTAAAACCCATCAATTAGGCCTGAGCTTCCAGGGAAGCTTGGTCTACGGCAACACCGGCCCCCATGGTGGTGGAGATGCTGACTTTCTTGATGAATACACCCTTGGCGGAGGACGGCTTGGCCTTCTTCAAGGCAACCAGCAGCGCTTCCAGGTTTTCTTTCAGCTGAACTTCGTTGAAAGAGACCTTGCCCAGAGTGGTATGAATGATACCGTTCTTGTCGTTACGGTAACGAACCTGACCAGCCTTGGCGTTCTTGACGGCTTCGGCTACGTTCGGAGTGACGGTACCCACTTTCGGGTTCGGCATCAGACCGCGCGGGCCCAGGATTTGACCCAGTTGACCAACAACACGCATGGCATCCGGGGATGCGATGACGACGTCGAAGTTCATCTCGCCTTTCTTGACCAGCTCGGCCAGGTCGTCCATACCAACCAGTTCAGCACCGGCAGCCTTGGCGGCTTCGGCGTTGGCACCCTGGGTGAACACGGCGACACGGATGTCACGACCGGTACCGTGCGGCAGTACAGTTGCACCACGTACGTTCTGATCGGATTTACGAGCATCGATACCCAGGTTAACGGCAACGTCAACGCTTTCAACGAACTTGGCAGTAGCCAGTTCTTTCAGCAGGGCAATGGCTTCGTTGATGGAGTACTCTTTGGTACCGTCAACTTTTTCGCGAATAACGCGCATACGCTTGGACAGTTTAGCCATTGTCTTACTCCTCCACTACCAGGCCCATGGAACGAGCGGAACCGGCGATGCAACGTACTTTTGCATCCAGATCGGCACCAGTCATATCCGGCTCTTTGGTCTTGGCGATTTCTTGCAGCTGAGCCACAGTCACCTTACCAACCTTGTCTTTGTTCGGCTTGGCGGAACCAGACTGGATACCAGCGGCTTTCTTCAGCAGGAAGGAAGCGGGCGGAGTCTTGGTTTCGAAGGTGAAGGAACGGTCGCTGTAAACGGTGATCACGACCGGAGTCGGAGAACCTTTTTCCAGCTTTTCTGTACGGGCGTTGAATGCCTTACAGAATTCCATGATGTTCACACCGTGCTGACCCAGAGCAGGACCAACGGGAGGGCTGGGGTTAGCACTGCCAGCCTTAACTTGCAGCTTGATATAAGCTGTGACTTTCTTAGCCATTACAAAAATACCTCAAAAATGGGTTCTAACGCCTCGGAGACATGCTCCTGCAAACGGCTCCCCAACAAATAAAGGGGCAGCGAATTATAGAGATAATCGCTGCCCCTGACAACCGTTAAACGTACAGAGATTAATCAGCCTTTTTCGACCTGACCAAAATCCAGTTCTACCGGCGTTGAGCGGCCGAAGATCAGTACGGAGACCTTCACGCGGCTCTTTTCGTAGTCCACCTCTTCAACGGTACCGTTGAAGTCGGCGAACGGACCATCGGCAACCCGGACCATCTCACCCGGTTCAAACAGGGTTTTCGGACGCGGCTTGTCGTGGGCATCTTGCAGACGATTGAGGATGGCATCCGCTTCCTTATCGGAGATAGGAGCAGGGCGATCGGAGGTACCGCCGATGAAACCCATTACACGTGGTACATTGCGTACCAGGTGCCATGTGGTTTCATCCATCACCATCTGGACCAGGACGTATCCCGGGAAAAATTTGCGCTCACTCTTGCGCTTCTGGCCAGCACGCATCTCGACCACTTCTTCGGTCGGGACCAGCACTTCACCAAACAGCTCTTCCATGCCATGCATCTTGATATGTTCACGCAGGGATTTGGCAACACGGCCTTCGTAGCCGGAAAATGCCTGCACGACATACCATCTCATACGCTGTTCACGTTGTTCAGTCATGGCTTATCCTTACACACCGGTAATCAGGTTGACCAACCAGACCAAGGCGCCGTCCAACACGAACAGCAGCAGCCCCATCACGGCAGTCACCGCCAGCACAATCAGGGTTGTCTGAATGGCTTCCTGACGGGTCGGCCATACGACCTTGCGGACTTCCAGGCGAGACTCACGGGCAAACGCCAGTGTTGCCTTGCCCTTGGTGGTTTGCAGGGCCACTGCACCGGCAGCAGCGATGACAACGACCACACCCAGGGCGCGGACGGCAGCAATAACGTCGCTCAGCAGGTAATTGCCCACTACAGCGGCCGCAAGGATGATGAAAACCAGGCCCCAAAGCAGGGTATCCTTGCTTCCGCCCTGACCCTCAGAACTAACACTCATACAACCCACCTGTATCTGACGTAACCAAAGACACAAAAGCCCCGTACGAGACGAGGTATATGGCAGGGGCGGCAGGACTCGAACCCGCAACCATCGGTTTTGGAGACCGCTGTTCTACCAATTCGAACTACGCCCCTGCATAAGAAAGCCCCTATTATAGGGGCTTTGCTTTATTTATGTAAGCCAAGATTAAGCGATAACTTTGGCTACAACACCAGCACCTACGGTACGGCCACCTTCACGGATGGCGAAACGCAGGCCGTCGTCCATCGCGATCGGGGCAATCAGGGTAACAACCATCTTGATGTTGTCGCCCGGCATGACCATCTCTACGCCTTCCGGCAGTTCGATGGTACCGGTCACGTCGGTAGTACGGAAGTAGAACTGCGGACGGTAGCCCTTGAAGAACGGGGTATGACGACCACCTTCTTCTTTGGACAGCACGTACACTTCGGATTCGAACTTGGTGTGCGGCTTGATGGTGCCCGGCTTGGCCAGTACCTGACCACGCTCTACGTCTTCACGCTTCACGCCACGCAGCAGTGCGCCAACGTTCTCACCTGCACGACCTTCGTCCAGCAGTTTGCGGAACATTTCAACGCCGGTACAGGTGGTCTTGGTGGTATCTTTGATACCAACGATTTCCACTTCTTCACCAACCTTGACGATACCGCGCTCTACACGACCGGTAACTACGGTACCACGGCCTGCGATGGAGAAGACGTCTTCGATAGGCATCAGGAACGGCTGGTCAATGGCACGCTCCGGCTCCGGAATGTAGGTGTCCAGGTGGCCAGCCAGTTCCAGGATCTTCTCTTCCCACTGAGCTTCGCCTTCCAGCGCTTTCAGTGCGGAACCACGGACTACCGGCAGGTCATCACCCGGGAAGTCGTACTCGGACAGCAGTTCGCGAACTTCCATCTCGACCAGTTCCAGCAGCTCTTCGTCATCTACCATGTCACACTTGTTCATGAACACGATGATGTACGGAACGCCTACCTGACGACCCAGCAGGATGTGCTCACGAGTCTGCGGCATCGGGCCGTCAGTCGCTGCTACTACCAGGATCGCGCCGTCCATCTGGGCAGCACCGGTGATCATGTTTTTAACGTAGTCGGCGTGACCCGGGCAATCTACGTGGGCGTAGTGGCGGGTAGCAGTGTCGTATTCTACGTGGGAGGTGTTGATGGTGATACCACGCTCACGCTCTTCTGGCGCCTTGTCAATCTGGTCGAAGGCGAAAGCTTTACCACCGAAGTGCTTGGCCAGCACGTTGGTGATGGCGGCGGTCAGGGTGGTTTTACCGTGGTCAACGTGGCCGATGGTACCCACGTTAACGTGCGGTTTATTACGCTCAAATTTTTCTTTAGACATGATCGTCCCTCTAAACTAACGCTGAGTACGCGGTGGCAAGCTAACCACAGAACAGTTTATATGATGGATTTGAATCAAGGGGAGTAGAGAGGTTGGTGCTGACAGGCTGGTTCGATTGCCGAACTCACCCTAAGGTGTGGCTCTCAGAATTACCTGAGCCATATCAGCATCTTGGAGCGGGCAGCGGGAATCGAACCCGCATCATCAGCTTGGAAGGCTGAGGTAATAGCCATTATACGATGCCCGCATTTCTCTAACCCAAAGAACTCAAACCGCAGAGAAATATGGTGGAGGGAGAAGGATTCGAACCTTCGAAGGCAGAGCCGTCAGATTTACAGTCTGATCCCTTTGGCCGCTCGGGAACCCCTCCAGTTGCATAAATGCCACAACGGTAATTCTGCTTGCACCCGTTGTTTTTGTCGCTTTTGCTGGGCAAATAGACGACAGACATCCAAGCGTCGCGCATTTTATGGTAAGGATTTTGGGGATGCAACCATTGCACCTTGCAAAATGTGCATTTATGCCGGGATCCAGGCAAAAAAACGCTCCTTCTCCGTCCCGACCGGACGCGTCCCTTGTCGCTCCCGATCCCTTGGTGTATGGTCGCCCTGCCCAAGAAACAGTGATGACACCATGACGACAGAGCATAACCCCTATTTGCAATTCACCCGCGAACAATGGGCGTTATTGCGCGATGCGGTCCCCCTGACCCTGACCGAGCACGATCTGCAGACCCTGCGCGGGATCAACGAGAAGGTGTCATTGCGGGAAGTGGAAGAGATCTATCTGCCCCTCTCCCGTCTCCTCAATCTCTACGTCAAGGCCAAGCAGCGCCGCAGCCGGGTGCTGGAGCAGTTTCTCGGTCAGTCCCGCGGCAAGGGCACCTATATCATCAGTATCGCCGGCAGCGTGGCGGGAGGAAAGAGCACCACGGCCCGTATCCTTCAGGCACTGCTGGAGCGCTGGCCGGAGCACCCCAGGGTGGAGCTGGTCACCACCGACGGCTTCCTGTTTCCCAACAAGGAGCTGGAAGCCCGTGGCCTGATGCGCCGCAAGGGGTTCCCCGAGTCTTATGACATCCGCCATCTGGTGGAGTTTGTCGCCAATATCCGCGCCGGCCACGAGAAGGTCGAGGCCCCCGTCTACTCCCACCTCATCTATGACATCCTGCCCGACGAGAAGAAGGTGGTGGAGCAGCCGGACATCCTGATCCTGGAAGGGCTCAATGTGCTGCAAAGCGGCATGGACTATCCCCAGGACCCTCATCGCGTGTTCGTGTCGGACTTCGTCGACTTTTCCATCTATGTGGATGCCGATGCCGAGCTGCTGCGCACCTGGTACATCGATCGTTTTCTCAAATTCCGCAGCGGCGCCTTCTCGGATCCCGACTCCTATTTCCACCACTACGCCAAGCTGGCCGAGAGCGAGGCGACCGAGATCGCCAACAACATCTGGCAGGATATCAACTACCTGAATCTGCAAGAGAACATCTTGCCGACCCGGGAGCGGGCCAACCTCATCCTCACCAAGGGCAACGAGCACGCCATCGAGCAGATCAAGCTGCGCAAGTGACCACTGTCGCAGTGCATACATGAAAGAGGGGGCCCGCAGGCCCCCTCTTTCATTCAGTCGTCATGAGCGTATGGGCTCAGTCCCCCCGCCGCAAGGAGAGTTCCCCTCCCAGATAGAACTTGAGCCCCTCTTCCGTTTCCAGACGCAGGGCTCCGCGTTCGTCGATCCCCCGGGCTATCCCGCGGATCACCTGCTCTCCCATCAGCAGCTTCACCGGCTGGCCGGCGAAGTGGTCGAGCCGGTTCCAGCTCTCGACGAAACTCGCCAGTCCCGTCTGTTCGAAGGTCTGCATGGCCTGCTGCAGGTGCAGCAGCACGCAGGCGGCAAGCTCGTTGCGATCCACCAGCTCGGGCTGGATATGGCGCAGCTCGGACCAGGCCTGATCGATCTTCTCCCCCTCCCGACTCGGCATCGCCAGATTGAGGCCGACCCCGATCACCAGATGGCAGCTGGCACCCGCACTGCCGCTCATCTCCACCAGGATGCCCGCCAGCTTGCGGCCCTGGTAATAGAGGTCGTTCGGCCACTTGAGCTCCACCCCGGGATAACCGAGGGACTCCAGCGCCTCGACCACCGCCACGCCGACCGCGAGACTCAGTCCCATGGCGGCCGCCATGCCTTGCTCAAGCCGCCAGTACATGCTCAGGATCAGCTGGCAACCGAAGGGGGAAACCCAGGGTTTGCCACGACGTCCCCGCCCGGCGGTCTGGCACTCGGCCAGACAGCTTTCCCCGGAGCTCAGGGTATTGACCCGCTCCAGCAGGTACTGGTTGGTGGAGTCGATGACAGGGAAGCAGTGCACCGGCGCCATCGGTGCCTCTGCCTGCAGCCGCCCCTCGTCATAGAGGGCCATGGGCACCGCCAGCCGATAGCCCTTGCCGGTCAGGCTGAAGAGATCCAGCCCCAGATCCTTGAGCGCGGCCATGTGCTTGCTCACCGCAGCCCGGCTGATGCCAAGGCGCTCGCCCAGCTGCTCGCCGGAATGAAACTGACCATCGCTCAGCAGGGTGATCAGGGTCTGTCTGACGGGGGTCAGGGTCATGCCAGTACCTCATCGAGCCAAGTTTCACCGCTGCGCCCCATGAAGCGCACCTCGTGTTCCAGCACCACACCGAACTGGTGCTCCACGCTGTCGCGGACATGGGCCGCCAGCGCGATGAGCTCCATTGCGCTGGCGCCCCCCAGATTGACCAGCACCAGCGCCTGCTCCTGATGCACGGCGGCACGACCGATGGCAAACCCCTTGAGACCGCACTGATCGATGAGCCAGCCAGCCGCCAGCTTGGCCTGCCCTTCTGCCGCAGGGTAGCAGGGCATCTGCGGGTATTGCTGTTTCAGGGTCTCGGCCAGGGCGGCGGGCACCACAGGGTTTTTGAAGAAACTGCCCGCGTTGCCCAGCACCGCCGGATCCGGCAGCTTGGCCATGCGGGTGGCACAGACGGTGTCGAAAATGGCCTGTGGCGAAGGGGCATCCCCCAGCGCCGCCAGCGGGCCATAGCCGGCGACCGGGCGCCATGCCTTGGGCAGGCGCAGACCGACGGCGATGATGAAGTGGGAGTCCTGATAGTCGTGCTTGAAGATGCTGTCACGGTAACCGAACCGGCAGTCGGCCGCCGCGATGCGCTCAACCTCGCCACTCTGCCAGTTGAACGCCTCCACGTAGGCACAGACGCTGGCCAGCTCGACCCCGTAGGCACCGATGTTCTGTACCGGGGCCGCCCCGACCGTCCCGGGAATGAGTGCCAGGTTCTCCAGCCCGTGCCAGCCCTGTTGCAGGGCGTGGCATACCAGCTCGTGCCAGTTTTCACCTGCCGCCACGTGCAGCAGCCAGTGCTCGGACTCCTCGTGCAGCGTGATCCCTTTCAGGCCGTTGTGGATCACCAGACCGGCAAAGTCATCGCAGAACAGGATGTTGCTTCCTCCTCCCAGCACCAGGCGCGGCAAGGTGGCCAACTCCGGGTTGGTCCGCAGTTGCGCGAGATCATCCGGCCGGGTCACATCGGCCAGCCAGAGGCAGTGTGCATCCAGGCCCAGAGTATTGAGGGTCGACAGGGAGGCGTGGGGGGTGAGTTTCATCTGTGTGTTCCGACAAGGACAAGGGCGCAGTTTACCCCAGATCCCCCGGGACAAAAAACCCGGACACTTTTCGGACTCAGGGCTCTGGAGTAGAGTAACCCCTTCATCCCGCTGAGGAAGCATGTATGAACAATCAATTCGCCGTCATCGGCCTGGGCCTGTTTGGCAGCGCCTTGTGCGAAGAGTTGCAGCGCCAGAATGCCGAGGTACTGGCCATCGACATCGACGAGAGCAAGACCCGCCAGATAGCCACCCTCTGCAACCACGTCATCGTGGCCGATGCCACCGACGAGGCCACAGTCGCCGAACTGGGCCTGGCGAATTTCGACATCGTCTTTGTCGCCATCGGCGACAACCTGGAGACCAGCATCCTGACCACGCTGGTGCTGAAAGAGGCGGGCGTGAAGAAGGTCTGGGTCAAGGCCCGCGACAAGTTCCACGCCAAGATCCTGCAGAAGGTAGGCGCGGACAAGGTGATCAACCCGGAGTGGGACATGGGCCGCCGGGTGGCCCAGAGCATGCTGGACAACCGGCTGTTCGACTACCTGGAGCTGGGTCACGACATGGTGCTGACCGAGTTCGTGATCGGCTTGCAGCAAAACACCCGCACCCTGGCCGACTTACGCCTGCTGCAGCAAAGCGATTTCCAGCTGTTGGCCATCAAGCGGGGTGAGGTGCTGCACAACGTCCTGACCGGCAAGATGGAGCTGCAACTCGGTGACATCCTGATCCTGGCCGGCAACAAGCACGCCATCGATCACTGGCTCGACACCCTATGATCAACTGGCGCAGCAACTACGCCTTCACCCTGCATCGGGAAGACAACTCCCGCTGGAGCGAGGCCAAGCTCATCCTGGGCAGTTTCCTCATCATCCTGCTGGTTGGCACCCTGTTTCTGGTCCAGCCCTCCAGCCACAAGGGTGAGGTCACCGTCATCAACGCCCTGTTCACCGCCACCTCCGCCATCAGCGTGACCGGCCTCGGGGTGGTAGATACCGGCACCGCCTTCACCCTGCAGGGGCAGATCATCCTGTTGATATTGATGGAGATTGGTGGTCTCGGCCAGATGACCATGACACTGCTGCTCATCGCCATGTTCAGCAAGCGGGTCGGGCTGCGCCAGCAGGTGCTGGCCAAGGAGGCGCTGGGCCAGGAGGGATCCGTCAACATCGTCCAGCTGGTGAAGCGCATCGTCCTGTTCGCCCTGATTGCCCAGCTGATCGGCACCGCCATCATGGCCATTCGCTGGGTGCCCGACATGGGCTGGGGCCACGGCCTCTACGTCAGCTTCTTCCACGCGGTGTCAGCTTTCAACAACGCCGGCTTCTCGCTGTTTGCCAACAACCTCATGGACTACCGGGATGACCCCATCATCAGCCTGACCATACCGGCCCTGCTGATCCTGGGGGGGGTAGGCTTCACCGTCATCGTCGACCTGGTGCGCAACCGCCGCTGGCGCAAGCTGAAACTGCACAGCAAGCTGATGCTGCTGATGACCCCTGCCCTGCTGCTGCTGGGGACCCTGATGTTCTGGCTGCTGGAGCACAACAACCCGGGCACCCTGGGCAACGCCTCCTTCGGGAGCCAGTGGCTGGCAGCCTTCTTCCAGTCGGCCACCGCGCGCACGGCGGGCTTCAACACGGTGGATATCGGCCAGATGGTACCGGCCTCCCTGCTGTTCATGATGCTGCTGATGTTCATCGGTGCCGGGGCAACCTCCACCGGGGGCGGTATCAAGGTCACCACCTTTGCCGTCGTCCTGCTGGCGACCCGGGCGTTTCTGACCAAGCGCCCCCATGTCACCGCCTTCGGCCGCACCCTGTCACCCCAGATAGTGACCCGCTCCCTGGCCATCATCATCGTCAGTACCATGGTGCTGATGCTGGCGATGTTCCTGCTGATGCTCACGGAGTCGCAATCATTCGACAAGATCATGTTCGAGACCATCTCGGCCTTTGCCACCGTGGGACTGTCCACCGGCATCACCGCTTCTCTGAGCGAACCGGGCAAACTGATCCTGGTGCTGGTGATGATCTGCGGCCGTCTGGGGCCCCTCACCCTGGCGATCATGCTGGCCCGCCCGGTGGAGACCCGCATCCGTTATCCGGAAGAGAGCGTCTACACGGGGTAAGCCGCTCCATCCATGCAAAGAGGGGCCACTGGCCCCTCTTCTTATTTTTATGTGATCACGGCGCTCGCCAGCCTCAGGCAGCCTTGCCCCTGGTCGTCCCCTTACCAGTGCTCTTTCCAGGGCTCTTCCCCGCACGAGCACTCTTGCCCGTGCTCGTGCGGGGGCGTGCGGCGGTGGACCCAGTCCGCTTGCGGCGGGCAAAGCGTTGCTTGCTGTCACCGGGCGCCGCCTTGGGCAGCGCGCTGAAGCTGGCGCCGGAATCCTGCCGCGCCCCCTCGATCAGGCCGTTGAGCTGCTCGGTGAGCGGCCCCATGAACTGCTGGTAGCTGCCGTGACGTTCGGCGATCTGACCCAGACTCTGCTCCCACAGTGCCGTCATGTCCGGTGTCGTGGCGGTCGTGGGCAGCGCCTGGACCAGGGCTCGCCCGGTCGGGGTGGCCTTGATACTCTTGCCCTGGCGCACCAGGAAGCGGCGCTTGAACAGCAGATCGATGATCCCGGCCCGGGTCGCCTCGGTGCCCAGACCGTCGGTCTCCCGTAGGGTCTTGCGGATCTCGGGATCTTGCACATAACGGGCGATGCCGGTCATGGCGGCAAGCAGGGTGGCATCGGTAAACGGCTTGGGGGGCTGGGTCATCTTCTCCAGCAGCTCCCCCCGCTCGCACAGCAGTTCCTCCCCCTCTTTCAGGGCAGGCAGGGTTCCCGCCTCCTCCTCGTCATCCTCTTCCACTCCGAGCAGCGCCTTCCAGCCCGCCTTGAGGATGCGGCGCGCCTTGGCCTGGAACAGCCCTCCGGCGATGCGCAGCAACACCTTGCTGTCGTTGTACTCGAACGGCGGGTAGAACTGCAGCAGATACTGGCGGGCAATCAGGCCGTAAAGCTTCGCCTCGTCGGCCCCTAGGCTCCCCTCGTTCCCCCTCTTCTCGGTGGGAATGATGGCGTGGTGGGCATCCACCTTGCTGTCGTTCCACGCCTTGCTGCGGATCCTGCCATCCGCTTCGGCGACCGCCCTGGCCAGCGCAGGGGCCGTGCTGGCGATGGCCTCCCGCACCTGGCCGGCCCGGTTGAAGTGCTCGCTCGGCAGATGGCGGCTGTCGGATCTGGGATAGGTGATGAGCTTGTGCCGCTCGTAGAGGCTCTGGCAGATATCCAGCACCCGCTTGGCATCCATGCCAAAGCGCTTGGCCGCGTCGATCTGCAGGCTGGAGAGGTTGTAGGGCAGCGGCGCCGCCTGCTTGCGCGCCTGCTCCTCCACCGCCTCCACCCGGGCGGATTGCTCCTGGATCCGCTCCACCACCTTGGCGGCCAGCGCCCGGTTGAGCACCCGACCCTCCTCATCCTGCCAGGGCAGGCAGGCCTCCGATGGCAGCCACCTGGCGGTGAAGCGTTCGTTGCCCTGGGTCAACAGATGGGCCATCACCTCGTAGAACGGCTTGGGAACGAAGGCCTCGATCTCGAGATCCCGGCGCACCACCAGACCGAGCAAGGGGGTCTGTACCCGACCCACCGACAGCAGTTCGCTGCAGCCCCCCTTGCGGCCAAGCAGGGTATAGGCCCGGGTCATGTTGATGCCATAGAGCCAGTCGGCACGGCTACGGGCCAGCGCCGACACCGCCAGCGGCACGAACTCCTTGTTGTCTCTGAGCTTGTCGAGGGCGCGGCGCACGGCGGGGGGATTGAGATCGCTGATGAGGCAGCGCTGAACCGGTTTGGTCTTGGGATAGCCGAGAAAGTCGATCACCTCGTCCACCAGCAGTTGCCCTTCCCTGTCCGGGTCACCGGCGTTGACCACGCAGTCCGCCTGCTTGATGAGCCTCTTGATGACGGCCAGCTGGGCCTTGGTCTTGGGTTTGGCCACCAGCTGCCACTGGGTCGGGACAATGGGAAGGGATTCCATGCGCCACTGCTTGTAGGCGGCATCGTAGGCATCGGGCTCGGCCTGCTCCAGCAGGTGGCCGATGCACCAGGTCACCACGTCTCCCTGCGCCGTCTCGATGAAACCATCCCCCTTCTTGTGCGGTTTGGGGAGGACATCGGCGATGGCGCGGCCAAGGCTGGGTTTCTCGGCGATAAAGAGTCGCATGATGGATACACCTGAATACTGTATATGTGAACAGTATACAATCCTCCCGCCACAAACCCCAAGCCCCGGGGTGGCGTACTGCCTCCTCGCCCCGGCTTGGGCATCGCTCCCACCACAGCACATCCCGCTCCCGCTGTATGGGAAAAATGCGATTTAAATTCAATAAATCATGCAAAAACAAACAACAAAACCAAAAATCAATTATATGACGAAATAAAAACCATGACCGAGGTCAACCCTTTGAATCCTGGGACTACTACTATATTGGTAATACCCGAATTCGAAGGACACCGTCACCATGCTTGGAAAACTGTTGAGAAAGACCTGGTTCTGGCTTCTGCTGCTCGGGGCCCTGCTGGGGATCGCCGCACTGGGCGTCACCGTCACCGTGCTGCACAAGACCAGCTCCACCGAGTTCTGCGTCTCCTGCCACTCCATGCAGACCCCGCTCGCCGAATATCAGGGCAGCGTCCACTTCCAGAACGTGAAGGGGATCCGCGCCGAGTGCGCCGACTGCCACATCCCCAGTGAACCCGCCGCCTATCTCTGGACCAAGATCCGCGCCGTGAAGGACATCTATCACGAGGCGATCGGCACCCTCGACACCCCGGAGAAATACGAGGCCCACAAGCTGCGCATGGCCCAGACCGTGTGGGATCAGCTCAAGGCCAATGACTCCGCCACCTGTCGCAGTTGCCACAGCTACGCCTCCATGGACATCCTGGCCCAGCGCCCCAATGCCCGCGCCGAGCACCCGGTCGCCATCAAGGAGGGTCAGACCTGCATCGACTGTCACCGCGGCGTTGCCCACATCATGCCCGACATGAGCGGCCTGGCCGCCGCCGGTGCCAGCGAACTGGCCGCCGCCGCGGCCCAGACCCCGGCAACCGTCACCACCCGCTATGCCATCGCCACCACCCCGCTCTATCTGGATGCTGGCGCCAAGACTGACGAAGGCACCCTGATGCCCTCCACCCAGGTGGAAGTGCTGGCCAACGACAACGGCCGCACCCAGGTGCGCATCGACGGCTGGCAGCAGGACGGTGTGAGCGAGGTGTTCTACGCCGCCCCCGGCAAACGGATCCTGAGCGTGCTGGTCGGCGAAGCCGCCAGAAAAGCCCTCGTGACCGGCAAGAGCGAAACCGACAGCGCCACCAACCTCACCTGGCATCAGGTCAGCCTGACCGCCTGGGTCGACCAGAGCCAGCTCATCGGCGACCAGGGCAAGCTGTGGCAATACGCCTCCACCCTGATGTCCAACAACTGCACCGGCTGTCACGGCCTCACCGCGCTGGATCACTTCAACGCCAACCAGTGGATCGGCGTCATCAAGGGGATGGAGTCTCGTACCTCCCTCACCCCGGAGCAGGCGCGCATGCTCACCCAATACGTGCAGAAACATGCCAGCGACATGAGCGCGGCCCATTAAGGCAGGAACAGAGGACTCTCCCATGACTTTTTTCAATGACCAACAGACCAACCTCTCCCGCCGTACTCTGCTCAAGGGGCTGGGGGCCTGTGCCGCCCTGCCCCTGCTGGCTGGTCTCTTCCCGAAAAGCGCCCTGGCCAAGGCCGTCAGCACGGCCCTTGAGCAGTTCCCCACCCTGGTGCCCGCCCAGAAGGGCATCCTGACCGGCGCCCACTGGGGAGCCTTCGAGGCCATCGTCTCCGAGGGCCGCATGGTGCGGGTCCAGCCGGTGGCCGATGACCCAGCGCCGAATGACCTCATCGACATGGCGCCGTTCCAGGTCCACGCCAAGAACCGCATCAAGTACCCCATGGTGCGCAAAAGCTGGCTGGAGCACGGCCCGGGCGCCAGACCGGAGTTGCGCGGTGCCGACGAGTGGGTACGGGTGAGCTGGGAAAAGGCCATCGACCTGGTGGCCGGCGAGATCCAGCGCGTTCAGTCTGATTTCGGCCCGCAGGCGATCCACGCCGGTTCCTACGGCTGGAAGAGTGTCGGCATGTTCCACAACAGCCGCACCCTGCTGCACCGCCTGATGAACCTCTCGGGCGGCTTCACCGGTTATGCCGGTGACTACTCAACCGGCGCGGCTCAGGTGATCATGTCCCACGTGATGGGCTCCATCGAGGTGTATGAGCAGCAGACCGCCTGGCCCAACGTCATCGAGCATGCCGAACTGGTGGTGCTGTGGGGGGTCAACGCCCAGGTCACCCTGAAGAACAGCTGGAACATGCCGGATCACGAAGGTCAAGCGGGCTTCAAGGCGCTGAAAGAGAAAGGCACCCGGGTCATCAGCATCGATCCCGTCTACAACGAGACCGCCAAGCTGGTCGGCGCCGAGTGGATTGCCCCGAACGCCTACACAGACGTGGCCATGATGCTGGGGGTGGCCCACACCCTCTACAGCGAGAAGAAGCACGATCAGGCCTTCCTCGATCGCTACACCGTCGGCTTCGACACCTTCCTCACCTATTTGCTCGGCAAGGAGGACGGCCAGCCCAAGAGCGCCGAGTGGGCGAGCAGCGTCTGCGGCGTCGATGCCAAGGTGATCCGCCAACTGGCCCTCGACATGGCCGCCAAGCGCACCATGATCATGGCCGGTTGGGGCATGCAGCGTCAGCACCACGGGGAGCAGCCGAACTGGATGCTGGTCACTCTGGCCTCCATGCTGGGCCAGATCGGCCTGCCGGGGGGCGGCTACGGCTTCAGCTACCACTACTCCTCCGGTGGCAGCCCCAGCGCCAAGGGCGGCATTCTGGCGGGTATCTCCGCCGGCAATGCCCCGAAGAACAGCCCGGCCCCCATCCCGGTGGCCCGCATCGCCGACTGTCTCGCCAACCCGGGCAAGACCATCGACTTCAACGGCCGCAAGGTGACCTATCCGGACATCAAGCTGGTCTACGTGGCGGGCGGCAACCCCTTCCACCACCATCAGGACACCAACAACCTGCTGCAGGCGTGGCGCAAACCGCAGACCGTGATCGTTCACGAGCCTTACTGGACCGCTACCGCCAAGCACGCCGATATCGTGCTGCCGGTCACCACCAGCTACGAGCGCAATGATCTGGAGATGGGGGGCGACTACTCCCAGCGCTATGTGTTCCCGATGCACCAGTGCGTGCCGCCCCAGTTTGAAGCCCGCAACGACTTCGACATCTTCAGCGCCATCGCCGCCAAGCTGGGTGTGCAGGAGCAGTACACCGAAGGGAAGGACGAGATGCTGTGGCTCAAGCAGATGTACGACGGCATGGCGGCGCAGGCCCGTGGCGCCCGTGTGGCGCTGCCGCCGTTCAACATGTTCTGGGAGTCCAACAACTACATCCGCTTCCCGATCCCGGAGGCCAACCGCCAGTGGATCCGTCACGCCGATTTTCGCGAGAACCCGCTGCTCAACCCGCTCGGTACCCCGTCCGGCAAGATCGAGATCTTCTCCAACACGGTGGCGGGGATGGGTTATGCCGACTGCGCCGGTCATCCCAAGTGGTATGAGCCCAAGGAGTGGGTGAAGAGCGAGGTGGCGGCGCGCTATCCGCTGTCGCTCAACACCTCCCACCCGACCCAGCGGTTGCACTCCCAGCTCGACAACACCCCGCTGCGGGACAAGTTCGCCATCGCCGATCGGGAGGCGATCCTGATCCATCCGGACGACGCCAAGGCGCGCGGCATCCAGGATGGCGATCTGGTGCGGGCCTTCAACGAGCGCGGCCAGATCCTGGTGGGGGCCCTGATCTCCGCCGATATCCGGCCCGGGGTAGTGCGGGTGTGTGAAGGGGCCTGGTACGATCCGGCCAAGCCGGGGGAAGCGGGCAGCATCTGCAAGAACGGCAACGTCAACTGCCTCACCTTCGACGAGGGTTCGTCCAGTCTGGCCCAGGGCAACTGCGGCCACATGGCCCAATTGCAGATAGAGAAGTATATCGGGCCAGTGCTCGCCAACACGGCGCACGAGGTACCGGCCAACGGCTGAGTAGAGGACTGAGCAACAAAAACGGCGCCATCAAGGCGCCGTTTTCTTATCGCAGTTTGTGGTGTGGCTCAGAAGTCTCCTTCCACCATGTACTCTTCGGCGCACTCCGCCAGCTGGGGCCAGAGATCTTCCGGCACCCAGGCCTCGGGGTCATCCTCGTCACCGTCATACTGGCTCCAGAAGAAGGCACGCAGCCCGCTTGCGAAATCGTCGCTCAACTCCGCCAGTTCGGAGAGGGGCCCCAGCCAGGCAATACGGCGCAGGCCGGAGGCGAGATCGTTGATGGCATCCATCAGGGTGCGATCATCCAGGCTCTGCTCCACCAGCAGGGTGAAGCGCTCGCGGGCGCTCTCGGTCTGATCCTCGTCCAGCTCGCCCACATCGGCCAGCAGGTCGACAAAGTCCTCCAGCAGGAACTGGATCAGGGCATCCCTGTCCTCGAACCACTGGATCTGGGCCCCCTTGGTGCCCAGCACCGAGGCATCGAACGAATCATCGAGATGGCACAAAGCCCAAGGATCGTCAGTCATTGCTACCCTTCCTACACCTGAAACAAGAGACGTATCTTATGCCGGGTGCCGCACCCTTGCCAGCACGGCGGCACAAAAGGGGCCCCCGACGGGGAGCTCCGTCACTCAACCCTGGCCACCTTCGGCAGGGAGAGGGAAGCAGCGAGCCCCCCCAGCTCGGCCCGCCCCATGATGAGGCTGCCGCGATAGGCTTCCGCGAGATCCGAGACGATGTTGAGGCCAAGGCCCGAGCCCGGCACCTTCTCGTCGAGGCGCACCCCCCGCAGCACCGCCTTGGCGATCTGATCCTCGCTCATGCCGGGACCGTCGTCCTCGATGCGCAGGGTGATCCAGCCCCCCAGCTCGGCGCTGGAGATGCGCAGCTCGCTGGCAGACCACTTGAAGGCGTTCTCCAGCAGGTTGCCCACCATCTCGTCGAAGTCCTGCTCCTCCACCCCGACCGCCAGATTGACCGGCACCTGCAAGTCCACCGTCTTGCCGGGATAGAGGCGGGAGAAGGCGCGGCAGATGTACTCCACCCGGGCCCGCACCGGGGTCGACACCCCGAGGATCTTGGCGGCGCCGGTCACCCGCGCCTTGCCGAGGTGATAGTCGATGTGGCGCTGGATCTGGTCGAGCTGCTCGCCGAGGGCGGCTTGATCCTCCGGCGGCAACTGGGTCACCTGGTTGCGCATGATGCTGAGCGGCGTCTTGAGGGCGTGGGCCAGGTTGCCGGTGTGGGAGCGGGCTCGTTGCAGCAGCTCGCCATAGTGGTGCAGCAGGCGGTTGATGTCCTCCACCAGCGGCTGGATCTCCAGGGGGTAGCGCAGCCGGAACCCCTCCTGATGACCCTGATGGACGCGGCTCAGCTCGCGGCGCAGCAGGTGCAGCGGGCGCAGGCCGTAGAGGATCTGGAACATGAAGCCGAGCACCAGGCCGGTGGCGGCGAAGCCGAGGCCGAGGAACAGGCTGATACGGGTCTTCTTCAGGGTCTGGGTCAGGGCGCTGCTGTCCTTGGCCATCACCAGGGTGAAGACCCGATCAGACCCCGGCAGCAGCACGGTACGGGTCATGATGAGCAGGGGCTCCTTGTTGGGCCCCTTGCCGACGAAGAGGTCCGGATCGCCGAAGGCCGACTTCAGGCCGTGGGCGCTCAAATGGGCATCCCACAGGGAGCGGGAGCGACTGACCACCGTCTCCCCCAGCTCCAGTTGCCAGTAGTAGCCGGAGTAGGGCTGGCGATAACGGGGATCGGCCATAGGCTCGGTGACCACCGGCATGCCGTCCGGCTGGATCTCGAGGCGAGAGAGCAGATCGTAGAGCTGCAGGCGCAGGCCATCGGCCTCCGCCTCCAGCCAGTAGTTGCGCATCATGGTCTGCAGGCTGAAGCCGGTGGCGAACAGGAAGAGACCGCACCAGACCATGGCGATCACCACCAGCCGACCTCGCAGGGTGCGTACCAGCCTCATTCAACCCACCCCGCCATCGGTTGCGAGGGTGTCATTCGTTGATCCGGTAGCCGAGGCCGCGCACCGTCTCGATGAGATCGGCGTGGGTCTTCTTGCGGATGCGGCCGATGAACACCTCCACGGTGTTGGAGTCGCGATCGAAATCCTGGGCATAGATGTGGTCGATCAGCTCGCTGCGCGACACCACCTTGCCCCTGTGCTGCATCAGGTAGCCCAGCACCCGGAACTCGTGGGCGGTGAGCTTGATGGGGGTCCCTTCGTACCACACCTGGGACGCCGCCATGTCGAGACGCACGCCACCGATCTCGAGGATGGAGCTGGCGTTCCCCGCCGCCCGGCGCACCAGCGCCTGCACCCTCGCCACCAGCTCCGCCACCTGGAAGGGCTTGGTGAGGTAGTCGTCAGCCCCGGCGTTGAGCCCTTCAATCTTCTCGTGCAACTGGCCACGGGCGGTCAGCACCAGCACCGGGGTGTCCATCCCCTTGCTGCGCCACTCCTTCAGTACGCTCAGGCCGTCGCGACCGGGCAGGCCGAGATCCAGGATGATGGCGTCATAGGGTTCGGTCTCGCCGAGAAAGCCCGCCTCGTTGCCATCGTGGCAGAGATCGGTGACGAAACCGGACAGACGCAGCTGTTCCGCCAGCTGGCCCGCGAGGATCTTTTCATCTTCAACTATCAGAATGCGCATACATGGGTATCCAAAACAGGGTTGTGCCGGCACCGGCAACGGTTGGGGGGACGAATCGGATGGCGGTACGTTCGCGGACTCACGCCGTTACTCCTCTTCCGGGGGCGGGCGCGGAGCGAACAGGCGTTCCAGATGGTGGCCCTTGAGCCACACCATCTCCAGGTTGTCAGCCCGGTAGCCCACCTTGATGACGCTGTTCTCCTCGTCGATGAGCCTGAGCTCGTAGAGCCAGACGCCATCCTCCTCACCCAGATCGACCCGCAGCACCCGCACCGGCAGGCGGGAGGCCACCGCCATCAGCTCATGAAAAGGACGGACCCGCCCCTCGCTGACCGCCTGTTGCAGCAAGGCCTCGTTCGGCTGGGCCGCCTGAACCAGCATCGGCAGCAGCAATCCAAGCAGGGGCAGCGCGCTATTCATGGGTGATTCATCTCTCAAAACCTAACATAATGCCGTTTATAGTGTGCCAGCCATGAATCCGGAATGAATATGATCCCACGCAGTATCCTGCTGATCTTGTGCCTCTTTTCCACCTTTGGCTGGGCGGCGCAGACACGTCTCGACATGGCCGGACTGGTCAAGTTGTTGCTGGCACAAGGGTATCACGACATTCGGGAAGTGGAGCTGGAAGGGGACAAATTCGAGGTCGATACCCTGAATGCCGACGATCAGCGCGTCCAGTTGCAGGTCGATGCCAACACCGGCGAGATCACCAAAAAAGAGGCCGAATAGGCCTCTTTTGCTATGGGCGTGACGGCTGTTGCGCCGCCCCCTTCCCGGCTACTTGCGCTCGCCTACGCCAGGGGCGCAGCAGCTTCTCTCGCCGTGGCCACAGCAGGGCGCAGGCCAGCACCAGATAGATGAGGGGCTCCTGCCACCCGCTCTTGACCGACCACCAGTAGTGTACCGGCACCAGTAGAGCCACCCCGTAGATCCAGTTGTGCAGCTTCTGCCAGGCAGGCCCCATGCGCCGCAACAGGGCCGGGATCGAGGTGATGCCGAGCGCCAGCAACAGCAGCAGCGCCACCATGCCCACCACTATGTAGCTGCGCTTCACCAGCTCGCCGCCAATCAGCCCCCAGTCGAACTGCAGATCCAGCCCCAGCCAGACCATGAAGTGCAGGGACGCCCAGGCGGCGCACCAGAGCCCGAGGGGGCGGCGCAACTTGATGAGCTGCCCCTGGCGCCAGCGCTTGGCGAGCGGCGACACCAGCAGGGTCAGCAACAGCAGGTGGAGGGCCCCCTTGCCAAGGTAATGGGTCAGCCCCTGGACCGGATCCCCCCCCAGCAGCCCGGCTGGCACGGCATAGCCCAGCCAGAGCAAAAAGCCGATCGAACCAAAGTGCACCAGCGCCCGCAAGCCGTTGACATGGGCTGTTTTCAGTCTCGGCATCATATTGCAGCTCCCGTCATGTTTTTCCCACTTCTCATCCCCTCTCCCACCAGGGGAAAAGGAGGCAAGAGATCAGTCGGACAGCGCGTCAGTCTCAATACCATTTACGCAGATCCATCCCCTGATAGAGGGACGCCACCTCGTCGCCGTAGCCATTGAACATCAGGGTCGGCTGGCGCTTGGCCCCGAAGATGCCCCCCTCGCCGATGAAACGCTCGCTCGCCTGGCTCCAGCGCGGGTGATCCACGTTCGGGTTGACGTTGGCGTAGAAGCCATATTCGTTGGGGGCCAGCAGGTTCCAGGTGGTGGGGGGCATCTCCTCCACCAGGCGGATGGAGACGATGCTCTTGATGCTCTTGAAGCCGTACTTCCAGGGCACCACCAGCCGGATGGGAGCCCCGTTCTGGGCGGGCAGGGTCTTGCCATAGAGCCCCATGGCGAGGAAGGAGAGGGGGTGCATGGCCTCGTCGAGGCGCAAGCCCTCCACATAGGGATAATCGATGCCGCCCCCCAGGGCACGGGAGGCCTGCCCCGGCAACTGTTCCGGATCATAGAGCGTCTCGAAGGCCACGAACTTGGCGCGACTGGTGGGCTCGGCACGGCGGATCAGATCCGCCAGCGCAATGCCGCTCCAGGGCAATACCATGGACCAGGCCTCCACGCAGCGCAGCCGATAGATGCGCTCCTCCAGCGTGCTCTTGTTGATGAGATCCCACACATCCAGGGTGAAGGGTTTGGCCACCTCCCCTTCCACCTTCAGGGTCCAGGGCTCGGGCCTGAGGTAATGGCCGTTGCGGGCCGGGTCCCCCTTGTCGGTCCCCAGCTCGTAGAAATTGTTGTGGGTGGTGGCCTTCTCCTCCGGGGTGAGGATCAATCCCTCTGGTCGGGTCGCGGCACGGATGTCGAGGGGTCTGGTGGGGGCCACGGTGGCCGGCTTGTCCGATGCGAAGAGATCCAGCAGGCTGGCCTTCACCGGAAACGCCAGGGTGGCGGCACCGACGCCCAGGCCCAGCCCTTTCAGAATGCGGCGACGATCCTGATAGACGGTTTCCGGCGTGACATCCTGTTCGGTGGGGTGATGAGAAGTACGGCGCTTGATCAACATGAAAAAACTCCCGGGACGATGAGGTTGACAACCATAAGACCCGCCCCGGCCGAGTTTTATTTCACACAGAATTACATGAGTTGGTAAAGGGGCAGTGCCTTGGCCATGGTACCGGCCAGGAAGAGCACTACGAACACCAGCAGAGGAACGATCACGTTTGGCACCATCAGACTCACTCCATGAGCAGGACAGGGCCTCTAACTATGGAACAAGGTCTGCGGCGCCTCCAATGAATTTTTTTCGCGAGCGCAAGCGTATTCCAGAGTTGCAAAGAGTGACCGGAATCACACACAATCCGGCCCCCGCTTGCTGCCGCTCCACCGCGGAGTAGGCTGCCTCCTTTTCCGGATTCAACCACTGAGAGTCACGCCATGAGCCCACTGTTCGCCATCGCCATCACGACCGGGATCCTCTCCGCCGTCTGGGGTGGACTGGCCGCCGCACTCGGTCTCATCTCCTGGGTCGGCTTCCTCGGCTGCACCAGCTACTTCGCCTCGAGTGGCGGTTACAAGGCGCTGTTACAGACCTTGCTGTGCAACACCACCGGCATGCTGTGGGCACTCCTGCTGATCCACGGGGAGACCTGGTGGGGGGCCGGCATGGCGGGTTATCTGATGACAGGGGTGGTGGCCACCCTGATGTGCGTGCAGGCCAGGCAGCAGTGGCTCGCCTACATTCCCGGCACCTTCGCCGGTTGCTGTGCCACCTTCGGCGCCGCAGGCGAGTGGCGGCTCATTCTGCCCTCCCTCATCATCGGCGCCCTGTTTGGCTATCTGATGAAGGCGAGCGGCCTCTGGCTCTCCCAGAAGACTCTCTCTACCGACGGCGTCAGCGACCCGGCCTGAGCCTGAGCCTGAGCCTGAGCCTGACAAGGTAACCGATTCGGTCGGAAACCAGAGGGGCGGCCCGTCATCGACGGGCCGCCCCTCTGTCATGTATCCCTTCTATCCCTTCGACTTGAAGTTGGCCGCCTCGATGCCGTGCCGATTCAGCAGCTTGTAGAAGTCGGTGCGGTTTCTCCCCGCCATGTTGGCCGCCAGGGTCACATTGCCTTCCGTGGTGCGCAGCAGCCGGATCAGGTACTCCTTTTCAAACTCGGCCCGCGCCTCGTTGAACGAGGGAATGCCGCCACCGCCGCCACTCAGGGCCGACTCCACCATGGCCGCGCCTATCACCGGGCTGCAGCAGAGGCTCGCGAGCTGCTCCACCACCCCGCAGAGCTGGCGCACGTTGCCCGGCCAGGCCGCGGCGGCCAGCAGGGCCAGCGCCTCCGGCGAGAAGCCGAGGGCGGCGCAATCGGGGTGACGGTTGCGGTAATCGTCCAGCGCCTGACGGGCCAGCAGGGGGATGTCCTCGCTGCGGGCGCTCAGAGGCGGCAGAGTGATGTTGGCCACGTTGAGGCGGTAGAAGAGATCCTCGCGAAAACGCCCCTCTTCCATGGCGGTCACCAGATCCTGATGGCTGGAGCTGATGACCCGCACCTCGGGGGTACCCTGACCATACTCCGCCAGCACCTGGAGCAACTTGGCCTGGAGTGACTCCGACAGATCCCCTATCTCGTCGAGGAAGAGGGTGCCGCCTTTGGCCTCGGCAAACAGGCCGGACTGGCCATCCTCGCCAAACAGCTGCAAGTCCAGCGCGGGCCAGGGCAGAGCCGCACAGTTGATGGTATGCAGCGGCTTGTCGCGGCGGTGGCTGGCCTGGTGCAGCGCCTGGGTCATCACCCCCTTGCCGGCGCCGGAGGGGCCCAGGATCAGCACGGGCACGTCCATGGTGGCGATGCTGCTCGCCTGGATCAGCAACTGCTCCATCTGCGGGTTGCGGGTCTGGATGAGGGACTGCCACTCCTGCTGCTGCTTCGGACGGGTCAGGCTGAGAGCATGTTCTATGGTGACCAGCAGCTCGTCCTTGTCGATGGGCTTGGTGAGGAAGCTGAACACCCCGGAGCGGGTCGCCTGGATGGCGTCGGGAATGGTGCCGTGGGCGGTCATGATGATCACCGGCATGCCGAGCCACTGGGACTGGATCCGCTCGAACAGCGCCAGCCCGTCCATGCCCCCCATGCGCAGATCGCTCAGCACCAGGTCGGCCCGTTGCTGGCGCAGCCTGTCCAGCGCTCCTTCGGCGCTGTCGGCGGTATCCACCTCGTAACCCTGGCTGCGCAGGCGCATGCTCATCAGCTTGAGCAGGCTGGCATCATCGTCCACCAGCAGAATACGGCTCATGCTCTCACCCCCTCTTGGCGAAAAACGCGGTCATTGCGGCGCGGTCCGGAGCTGTCATGGCTGACCTCCCCCATTGAGCTTACGCTGGTTGAGCTGCTCGTCGATGGCGGAGAGCTGCTCTATCTGCTGGCGTAGACGCTTCACCTCCTGACTCTGATCGTCGCGGCGGCTGTCTCGCACCAGCAGCTCCTCCCCGAGGGCGATCCAGCTGCGCAGGAAGGCCTGGGCATCGAGACCAAGCTCCGGCAACAGAGCCTTCAGCTGATCCAGCCCGGCCCGGCGGCTGGCCACCGATTCGGACGGGTGGGTGTTGACCATGGCCAGGCTGACCCGGCTCTCGAGGTCGGTGGCGCCGGCCAGTCGCTGGCGCTCCTGCATCCGCTGCTGGGGATGACTGGCCAGCAGCCAGTCCGAGTATTGCAGGCGCACCTGCATCTCCTTGTTGGCAAACTCCATCCGCCTGGCGATCGCCTCCTGGGAAGGCTCGGTGAGGCTGGTAGAAGGCAGCAGGGAACAGCCAGCGAGCAGGCCTATCATCAATACGGGAATCACAAATCGTTTCATCTTGAATGTCACTTCAGATCCTGGTGGGGAGCAGGCACCTGCCCGCTCCTCTCAATATTCGGTGTCAAGGCGCCACCCGCACCTGCGGGGTCGCCGCCACGCCCGTCAGCTCGGGCGCACGTTCAAATCCAGCCGGAAACAGACATCCGCCTGGGCATCCTCGATCAGCCTGAGCTCGCCGCCCAGACTCATGGCAGACTCCCGGGCAATGGAGAGGCCCATGCCGGAGCCTTTCAGCAATCCCTGACGCACTATGCTGCCCTGTTCAAAGGGCTCGAAGATGCGCTCCCGCTCGTCTGGCGGGATGACAGGCCCTTCGTTGGCCACCTCCAGCCAGCCGCCGCCCGCTCCCGCCCCGGCGCGGATCCAGATCTGTCCGCCCCTGGCGCCATAGCTAACTGCGTTGGAAAAGAGATTGTCGAGGATGAGTCGCAGGCGGTAGGGCTCTGCCCGCAGGCTGATGGGCTCGGGCGGCAAGTGTACACTGATTTGCTTGGATTCCAGCGCGAGCCGGTACTCTTCGGACAAGTCTGACAACAAGGGCGCCAGGGGCACCTCGGACAGGGTGAACACCTCCTGCTGGCTGAGGCGATTGAAGTCGAGCAGCCGCTCGATCAGGGTCTGCAGACGGCGGCTGTTCTCCTCCAGCATCTGGCAGATCTCCTGCTGATCCCCGTTGAGGGGCCCCACCAGCTGCTCCGAGAGCAGATCAGCCCCCTCCCGCAGCACGGCAAGGGGGGTTTTCAGCTCGTGGGATACGTGGCGCAGGAACTGGTATTTCTGCTGTTCCAGCTCCTTGAGCTTGTCGTGCAGCCAGCTGATCCGCTCCCCCAGCAGCACCAGTTCGGCCGGGCCATCCACCGGGCGCTGATCCGGCTCGACGCCTGCGCCCAGACTCAGGATCCGCGACTCAATCTGACGTACCGGGTGGATGATGAGGTAGGTAAAGAGCAACACCAGCAGCAGGCTGAGCCCGACCACGAAGCCGCTGACCCACCAGATCTGCTGTTTCAGCTCCACGATGGCGCCCCGCATGCGGGTCACGTGATCATCCACCTGGCTGCGGGTGACCACTTCCAGTTGCTGGTTCAGTTCGTTGAAGTCGGTGAAACGGGGGCTGGTCGCCTCCTGCCTGGCCTTGCGCAGATCCTGCAGGCCATCGAGCCAGACCAGCGTCGCCTCGAGATCTCCGTAGACCTCGGCATCCGGAATGGAGTCCTGATGGGTCGCGAGCAGTTCCCGGTAGCGCACCAGCTGCTGCCGATAGCTGGCCAGGATGCGGTCATCACCCAGGACCGCATAGCGGCGCAGGGTGCGCTCCAGATCGATGGCCTGAGTGGAGAGCAGCGTCGCCCGGCGAGTGTCCCGCACCGCACGTTCCATCTCGTCGCTGGTGAGCTGGCCCAGGTGGGAGAGAGCCTGACTGTCGTGCCAGATCATGCCCCCCAGGGGCATCAGCACCAGCACGAAGCCCATCAGTACTACCTGGAGCAGGGAGCGGGGCCGAACCTTGGTCATCTTCTGCGGTCTCGATTCGTCATGGGGGAGCCAGCATATCCGCACTGCCCCAAAAAGCAAAACCGGCCATAAAGCCGGTTTGATTGCTCACCGAGGCCGGATTCACGCCAGGCCGACGGACGCCACACAGATGACAATGATCATGGCAAGGGCCCCTGACGCGGCCAACAGTGCCCATTTCATTTCTACGCTCATGCAAACCTCCTTTCTGCCAATCAGCGTTGGATCACAACAGATAACGACATGTTAATTCATAGTGAATCCCATAACCGTGAGCTGCGTATATATTTCAGACGAGCCCAACCCAAGGAATGGAAAGCATGTTTTACCTCTGTAGCATTGGATCCAATCTCGACCCCGCCCTGCACGTCAGTCAGGTCGTCGCCGAATTGCTGGCCCGCTTTGGTCGCCTTCACCTGAGTTCCGTCATCCAGACCAAACCCGTGGGCATGCATTCGCGCCACGACTTCCTCAACTGCCTGTTCGCCGTCCAGAGCGACCTCTCCCCCGTCCAGCTCAAGGCCGAGTTTGTCACCATGGAGCTGGCCCATGGCCGGGATCGCAGCAACCCCCTGTGCAAGGTGGCGGACAGGCCACTGGACATCGACATACTGGCCTGCGGCGAACGGGATGACTTCGCCGAGGCCGGGGTGGATGCCTACCTGGGGGATCTGCTGGCGGAGATGTATCAGGGCGGCAGTGTGGACTCCGGCAAGGTGACCCTCGGCCTGCCGGGCAGCAAGGTGTTTGCGAAGCAGCGCATCGGCCAGGCCCCCATCCATCTCTGCCAGCAAGACGAGGCCCTGCTTCCCGGCAACGGCCACCCCGGCCCCCCTTCCCGGCACGCCGCCATCCGGCACCCTTGAGTCGTTCACACACATGAGGCGCCCAAAGGCGCCTCATGTCATGGCGGCCCGCCTTGCCCTAGATGACGGCGAGGGCGCGCCCCCCGTCCACCCGGATGCTGGCCCCGGTCATGTAGTCGTTCTTCATCAGCATCTGTACCGCCTGCCAGATGGGCTCCAGACCCCCTTCCCGCGCCAGCGGCGTCTTCGCCAGCACCTGCTGGCGCCAGTCATCCCCGTGCTCGTCGAGAAACAGGATGGGGCCAGGCTCTATGGTGTTGACCCGCACGGCAGGCGCCAGTTCGCGGGCAAAGCTCATGGCCAGGGAATGGGCTCCCGCCTTGGTGGCCACGTAGGCGGCAAACTGGGGCGCCGGAGCATGGATGTAGATATCGGTGATGTGGATGATGCCCCCGTTGGGCTGGCGGGCAAGGGCAGGGGCCAGCGCCCGGTTGAGCTGGAAGGGAGCCGCCATGTGTACCCGGTAGAACTGATCAAACTGGGCCAGCTGCACCGCAGGATCCGCCGCCTGGGGCTCGAAGGCGGAGGCATTGTGGATGATCAGGGCAAGATCCTCATGGGCCGCCAGCGCCGTCACCACGGCGCCCACCTCCTCTTCCCGGGTGAAGTCCGCCTGTACCAGCTCGACGCCCACGTCTCGCAGACGATCCAGCTCGGGCCGTTCGCTGCGATAGCTGCCCGTCACCTGCCAGCCAGCGGCCACCAGCTGCTCGCACAGATAGAATCCCAGGCGACGGCCACAGCCCGTTACCAATGCACGCATACACTCTCCTTGTGGTTGTCGCCCTCCCCGATCCATGCAGGATCGCACGGAGGGCCCATTCATCGGCCATGACCTATCGATGTCCGAGGCAAAACCCATTGGCCCCCTGTCACGGCCACCGGGCATAGTGGCCCCATCGACCCCCATGGAGCCACCATCATGCTACAAATTCGCGATCATATGCAGCCATTGACCCACTCACTGCACCCCAGCCTCGGTCTGGCCGAGGCGCTGGACAGACTCCATCGGGCAAACCTGGGGGGCCTGCCGGTACTGGATGACCATCAGCACCTCGTCGGATTTCTCTCCGAGCAGGATTGCATTCCCGCCCTGCTCACGGGCAGCTATCACTGCGACACCCGTACTCTGGTCGAAGATCTGATGAGCCGGACCCCGCTGTTCGTCTCTCCTGATGACAACATCGTGGATCTCGCCCGCCAGATGGCCGGGGCCAGACCCAAGGTCTATCCAGTGATGGAGGGAGGCAAGGTGACAGGCATCATCAGCCGTCGTCAGGTGATGCAGGCCCTCAACACCCAGATGAAACAGTGTCAGGCAACCTGAGGCAGGCAACCTCGCACACGTTTCATGCCGGCCACCCTCCCGTCCACAGCCGGCGAGTGGCTGGTCCACCCCGCCCGACTCTGCCACGGGGCGGCCTGTCGAGGCAGCGCCGCCCTCCTCCCACCGGCACCGTTCGTTTGTCCCCTCCCCATTTCAGGGTTTGCCATCCGTGGTCGTCTCTAGTTAGATAGGTATCGGTCACAGTCCCTGCCGGATGCGACCCCGTCCCCAATGCTCAGGAAATGTAACATGCGACGCTTGCTCGTATTCTGCTTTCTGCTGCCCTGCTGGCTGTCAGCTAGGGAGTTGGTCATTGGTGGCATCCAGGAGCCCCCTCTCAAGTGGCTGGATGCACAAGGACACCCTCGCGGGCTGGATGTGGATCTCGTCACCGCCATCTTCGGCACGCTCCATACCCCCATCAGGATTGAGCTCATCGATTCGGGAGCCAGGCTCACCCGCAATGCCGAAAGCGGCTTCTATGATCTGCTGCTGGCCCACTCCTACAAACCGGAGCGGGAGGCCTATCTGCTCTACCCCAAACAGGCCCATATGCTCCATAGCTGGCACTTCTTCATACGCAAGGAGTCCGCAGGCCTGATCCACTATGACCATCTGACGGATCTCAAACCCTGGCGTATCGGTGTCACCCGGGATTTCTCCTATACCCCCGAGCTCGCGGCAGCCATGACAGACCCGAGCTATCACTTCCAGGAGATCCCCATCAACCAGCTGCAACTGCGAAAACTCATTGCCGGTCGTATCGACGTGGTGCCCATGTCCCTGGTCACCGCCTTCACCCAGATAAGAGAGGAGGGACTGGAAGGCAAGCTCGACTACCTGCCAAAACCCCTCAAGACCAGCCCCTACTTCAATGCCTGGACCCGTTCCCGGGCCGATGCCGACACCCCGGCCCTGATGGCCGCCTATGATGCCGAATTGCTGCACATGAAGCGGGACGGCCGGCTCAAGGCCCTCTACGACAAATACGGCATCCCCTATATCGAACCCTGACCCACCAGTCAGGGTGTCATCTCCCACAGGGTCGAATTCTGCAGCGCGGACAGGGTCTATCACGGGAGAGGGGTCTCTACGCCCCCCTCAGACCACCCGACTCAAGGCTTCACATCCCGCAGGATCGGGTTTTGCAGCGAAATCAGCGTCTCGGTGGACTGGATCTCGTCGATGGTCTGGATCTTGTGGATCAGCACCGTCTGCAACTCGTCGATGGAGCGGGTCATCACCTTCATGAAGATGCTGTAGTGGCCGGTGGTGTAGTAGGCCTCCACCACCTCGTCCAGCGCCTGCAGTTTGGCCAGGGCCGACGGGTAATCCTTGGCGCTCTTGAGGTTGATCCCGATGAAGCAGCAGACGTCGTAGCCCAGCTTCTTGGGGTTCACCTGCACCCGCGTTCCCTCGATGATGCCCGCCTGCTTCATCTTCTCTACCCGCACGTGGATGGTGCCCGGGCTCACCAGCAGTTGTTTGGCCAGTTCGGCGTAAGGCAGGCGCGCATTCTCCATCAGGGCGGAGAGGATGGCCTGATCGAGATTATCGATCCGATAATTTTCTGACACTTTTTTGCGCTCCTTTTAATGATTCATCATTAATTGATGGCTTATTTTGAAGAAAAAAACACACAAATCCTATTTCAATTATCGAATATTGAATTTAGTTGGCATTCTGTTGAAGAATCACCGCATTCAACGGATTCACGACAGGTAATTCAGCATGAAACAGCACTATATCCGCAGCCAACAGCAGATCAGCTTCGTCAAAGAGATGTTCTCCCGCCAACTCGCACTGCAACTCGGCCTGATGGAGGTACAAGCCCCCATTCTGAGCCGGGTCGGTGACGGCACCCAGGACAACCTCTCCGGCTGCGAGCATGCAGTGCAGGTCAAGGTGAAAACCCTGCCGGAGCACAGCTATGAAGTGGTCCACTCCCTGGCCAAGTGGAAGCGCCAGACTCTGGGTCGCTTCGGTTTCGGCCCGGGTGAAGGCATCTACACCCACATGAAGGCACTGCGTCCGGACGAGGATCGTCTCAGCCCCATTCACTCCGTCTACGTCGACCAGTGGGACTGGGAGAAGGTGATGCCGGGCGAGCGCCGGGATCTGGCCTATCTGCAGGAGACGGTGCGCGGCATCTGGACCGCCATCAAGGCCACCGAGCGCGCGGTCTGTGCCGAACACGACCTGACCCCCTTCCTGCCGGCGGATATCCAGTTCCTGCACAGTGAAGAGCTGCTGACCCGCTACCCGGACCTCGATGCCAAGGGACGCGAGCGCGCCATCGCCAAAGAGCTGGGAGCGGTCTTCCTCATCGGTATCGGTGGCGCCCTCTCCCACGGCGAACGCCACGACGTCCGTGCCCCGGACTACGACGACTGGAGCAGCGAGAGCGAGCTGGGGCTGGCGGGTCTGAACGGTGACATCCTGGTGTGGAACCCGGTGCTGGAAGACAGCTTCGAGATCTCCTCCATGGGGATCCGGGTGGACGCAGAGGCCCTGCGCCGCCAGCTCGCCATCACCGGGGACGAGGATCGCCTGCAGTACGACTGGCATCAGGATCTGCTGGCAGCACGGATGCCGCAAACCATCGGCGGCGGCATCGGCCAATCCCGTCTGGCCATGCTGCTGCTGCAAAAAGAGCACATCGGTCAGGTCCAGGTCGGCGTCTGGCCATCTGAAATGAAGGCTGCCATCCCAGGCATGCTGTAACGAATTGATTTGATTGCATCTGTCCTCCTATCGCGGCAACACGGCGCGGGACAGACGCGATAGCGAAGCTGGTCAGCCGGGGTGGAGAGCGTATCCCGACTGACTGTAAGGCGGGCATGGTCGCTGACTGTGCCTGCCGACCCTGGGGCTTGCCCCTGCGATCCGCTCAACCCACGTCAGATCGCATCGAATACATTCCTCCCGGCAATCTTCGGATTGCCGTTTTTTTACGCCGAAAAACTGTGCTCAAAACCCGCCCCGATCTGGTGCTGGCGCGGCAACCCCGCCTTTCTGCTGCCGGTGCAGTGGCAGGCAAACAACCGCTCCACCGCCTCTTCCTGCAGATAGGCTCCGAGCGCCACCGCCCGCTCTGGGCCGGAAAACTTCAGGTGCAGGCCGCCGATGACGGCGTGGATCCGCTCGTCGCCACACACCTCCTTGGCCCACTCGATGATGTTCTCGACCCCGGCGTGACCGCAGCCGATAAAGACGATGAGCCCCTGCTCGCTCTTGTAGGCCAGCGCCGAGTCGTCGCTGATGAGGTCTTTCTCCACCCGCCCACCCCGCACTATGTAGCCGAGCAGCGAAGGCGCAGCCCGGTCGCGCCGCACAATGCTGCCGAGGAACACCAGACGATCCGAGAGCCACACCGGCTCGGACGAGCAGTGGGGAAGCAAGCCTCTGGCCGGCAGCGACTCCCGAGCCAGCGCCCCCGACAGGCGATAGAGGTTGCGCCGCCAGAAGGGCAGCGACAGGAAGTAGCCCCGCTCGCAGAACACGTCCGGACAGGCGATGAGCGGGATGGGTCTTGGATAGGCGGGCAGCGAGCCGACCCCGCCCACATGGTCATAATGACCGTGAGAGAGCACCACATGGGTGAGAGAGGCGAGATCGATCCCCATCACGGCGGCGTTGTGGCACAACGCCCGGCCACGGCCGCTGTCGAACAGCACCCTGAGGCCGTCACACTCCAGCAGCAGCGCCAACCCTCGCTCGGGCAGACAGCCAGGCAGATGAACGTCGTCATCCACCAGCACGGAAAACTTCAGCATCTCAATCCCTCAGAAAACAAAACGCAGGCACGAGGCCTGCGTTTTTCATCGACAATCCCATTACTGGGTCATGGTGAGGCCGTTGCTGTCGGCCCCCAGCCGCAGTGTCTTGCCCGGGATGACCCGACCGCTGAGCAGGGCCTGGGCCAGCGGGTTCTCCACCTTCTGCTGGATCGCCCGCTTGAGGGGGCGCGCCCCGTAGACGGGATCGAACCCGGCGTGGACCAGCTTGGTCAGCAGCTCCTCGCTCACCTCCACCTCGAAGCCCTGGGACTCCAGACGGCTCATCAGGCTCTTGAGCTGGATGCGGGCGATGGACTTGATGTGCTCCTCTCCGAGCGGGTGGAACACCACGGTCTCGTCGATCCGGTTGATGAACTCCGGCCGGAAGCTGCGGGTCAGCACCTCCATCAGCATGGTCTTCATCTCGTCGTAATCCTTCTCGGAGTGGTGCTCCTGGATGAGATCAGACCCGAGGTTGGAGGTCATGATGACGACCGTGTTGCGAAAATCGACGGTACGCCCCTGACCGTCGGTCAGGCGGCCATCGTCCAGCACCTGCAACAGGATGTTGAAGACATCGGGATGCGCCTTCTCCACCTCGTCCAGCAGGATCACCGAGTAGGGGCGACGGCGCACCGCCTCGGTGAGATACCCCCCTTCCTCGTAACCCACGTATCCCGGAGGCGCCCCCACCAAACGGGCCACGCTGTGTTTCTCCATGAACTCGGACATGTCGATCCGCACCATGGCGTCCTGGGTATCGAACAGGAACTCCGCCAGCGCCTTACACAGCTCGGTCTTGCCCACCCCGGTGGGGCCGAGGAAGAGGAAGGAGCCGATGGGGCGGTTCGGGTCGGACAGCCCGGCACGAGAGCGGCGAATGGCGTTGGAGACGGCGTCCACCGCCTCTTCCTGGCCGATCACCCGGCTGTGCAGCTGATCCTCCATCCGCAGCAACTTCTCCCGTTCCCCTTCCAGCATGCGGGCCACCGGAATGCCGGTCCAGCGGGCCAGGACGTCGGCGATCTCCACGTCGGTGACCCGGTTGCGCAGCAGGCTGGTCTCCTGCATCTCGGCCTGGGTGGCGAGATCCAGCTGTTTCTCCAGCTCGGGGATGCGGCCGTACTGCAACTCGGACATGCGGCCCAAGTCCCCTGCGCGGCGCGCCACCTCGAGATCCTGACGGGCCTGCTCCAGCGCCGCCTTGATGTGCTGAGTCCCGGCGAGGGCAGCCTTCTCGGCCTTCCACACCTCTTCCAGCTCGTTGTATTCCCGCTCTTTTTCCGTCAGCTCCTGATTGAGCAGATCGAGGCGCTTGCGGCTGGCGTCATCGTCCTCCTTCATCAGCGCCTGCTGCTCCAGCTTGAGCTGGATGATGCGCCGCTCGAGCCGGTCCAGGGATTCCGGCTTGGAGTCGATCTGGAGCCGGATGCTGGCCGCCGCCTCGTCGATGAGGTCGATGGCCTTGTCAGGCAGCTGGCGATCCGCGATGTAGCGGTGGGAGAGCTGGGCCGCCGCGACGATGGCGGGGTCGGTGATCTGCACATGGTGGTGCAGCTCGTAGCGCTCCTTCAGGCCACGCAGGATGGCGATGGTGTCCTCCACCGAGGGCTCCTCCACCAGCACCTTCTGGAAACGGCGCTCCAGCGCGGCATCCTTCTCCACGTACTGCCTGTACTCATCGAGGGTGGTGGCCCCGACGCAGTGCAGCTCGCCGCGGGCCAGGGCGGGCTTGAGCATGTTGCCCGCATCCATGGCACCCTCGCCCTTGCCGGCGCCGACCATGGTGTGCAGTTCGTCCACGAAGAGGATGACGCTGCCCTCCTCCTTGGCCAGATCGTTCAGAACCGCTTTGAGCCGCTCCTCGAACTCGCCGCGATACTTGGCACCGGCCACCAGGGCCCCCATGTCGAGCGACAGCACCCGCTTGTTCTTGAGCCCTTCCGGCACTTCGCCATTGATGATGCGCTGGGCCAGCCCCTCGACGATGGCGGTCTTGCCGACGCCGGGGGCACCGATCAGCACCGGGTTGTTCTTGGTGCGGCGTTGCAGCACCTGGATGGTGCGGCGAATTTCGTCATCCCGGCCGATCACCGGGTCGAGCTTGCCGAGTTCTGCCCGCTCGGTGAGATCGATGGTGTACTTCTCCAGCGCCTGGCGATTCTCCTCGGCGTTGGCATCCTCCACCTTCTTGCCGCCACGGACCTTGTCGATGGCTGCCTCGAGTTTTTCCTTGGTCAGCCCCTGGGCACGCAGCAGCTCGCCCAGCGTCCCCTTCTCGTCCAGGGCCGCCAGCACGAACAGCTCGGACGAGATGAACTGATCCTTGCGCTGCTGGGCCAGCTTGTCGCAGACGTTGAGCAGGCGGCCGAGGCCGTTGGAGAGCTGTACGTCCCCTTCCACCCCGCTGACGCGGGGCAGGCGATCCAGCTCCTCGCCGAGGCGCGAGCGCAGGGTATTGATGTCGAGCCCGGTCAGGGTGAGCAGCGGGCGAATGGATCCGCCGTCCTGATTGAGCAAGGCGCTCATCAGATGGACGGGTTCGATGAATTGGTGGTCACGACCCAGTGCAAGAGACTGGGCATCGGAAATGGCAATCTGGAATTTGCTGGTCAGGCGATCGAGGCGCATTGCACTCCCCCTTCAAGACAGACGCCGCATGCGCGGCAACAACATCGCTTTCTGACAAGGAAGATGTGGTCTTGAAGGGCAATTTCAAGGGGTGGCTGTTTATTTTTTCCTCAATAGCGGTGACCGAGGGAAAACGACCTCGCAATGGCAGCCTGCACCCTGAGCCTGCTCGGCAGCAAGACATGGCCGCCAAAGGGCCATCACCAGGGAGTGAAGAGGCGCTTGCGGCCACTCGCGAGCGCCTCTTCGGCTATTTTTCCAGCCACACAAGGGAGGCCATGCGACCCGTCTGCCCGTCGCGGCGATAGGAGTAGAAGCGCTCGCTGTCGCTGAAGGTGCAGTATTCGCCGCCATAGATGGCGGTGACGCCGGCGCGGGCGAGGCGCAGTCGGGCCAGCTGGTAGATATCCGCCAGCCATTTCCCTTCGTTGAGGGATGGCACGAACGCAGCCGCCGCTTCCGCCTGCTCCGCCATGAAGGCCTCACGCACCTCGCCACCCACTTCGAACGCAGCGGGACCGATGGCCGGGCCCAGCCAGGCCAGGATCTCGCCAGGCGCGCAGCCCATGGCGGCGATGCTTGCCTCCAATACGCCCCCCTGCAGTCCGCGCCAGCCGGCATGGGCCGCCGCCACTACGGTGCCTGCCCGATCGCAGAACAGCACCGGCAGGCAGTCGGCAGTCATCACGATGCAGGCCTGCCCCGCCTCACGGGCACAGGCGGCATCGGCATCCGGTACGCGCTCATAACGGTCGCTCACCGGATGGACGGCGATGCCATGTACCTGGTTGAGCCAGTTGAGAGTGCCGGGGATCCCCGCCACCTGCTGCAGTCGGGCGCGGTTGGCCTCGACCCTGGCCGGTGCATCGCCCACATGGGCCCCGAGGTTCAGACCAGCAAAGACCCCTTCGCTGATGCCGCCGTCCCGGGTGGTCGAGAGAGCCCTGACATTGCCCGGTGCGGGCCAGTCGGGTGCGATCCAGTTCATCTGTGGCTCCTTTCGTTCATATGAAAACGGGGCCCCTTGGCTGCAACCAGTCAAGGGGCCCCGCATCAGATCATGGAGGGCAGGTTACGGCAGGAATCGTCGCAAGGCCGCCCCCGGGATCAGTTCCAGACCAGATCGTCCGGATTGGCCAGGGTATCCGCCCGCAGCACTTCCATCAGCGCCACCATGTCCTGCGGCGTGGGGGAGTGCCACTCCATCACTTCACCCGTGATGGGGTGCGCCAGCTTCAGCATGGTGGCGTGCAGCGCCTGACGGTGGAAACCTCGCAGGGCCTCGGTCAGTTCGGGGGTGGCGTTGCGCAGCAGACGCAGACGACCGCCGTAGGCGGGATCCCCCACCAGCGGATGCTTGATGTGGGCCATGTGGACACGGATCTGGTGCGTACGGCCGGTCTCCAGCCGCAACCGCAGACGGGTGTGACCACGGAACTTCTCGTGCACCCGGTAGTGGGTGACGGACTCGCGCCCGTTGGGCACTACGGCCATGTGGGTACGCTGGGTCGGGTGACGACCGATGGGGGCATCGACGGTGCCGCCGGCGGTCATGTGACCGATGGCAATCGCCTCGTACTCACGGGTGATCTGGCGTGCCTGCAGGGCTTCCACCAGGTGGGTCTGGGCGGGAATGGTCTTGGCCACCACCATCAGCCCCGTGGTGTCTTTGTCCAGACGGTGCACGATACCGGCGCGGGGGACCTCGGCGATGCCGGGGTAGCGGTGCAGCAGGGCGTTGAGCACGGTGCCGTCCGGCGTACCGGCGCCCGGATGAACCACCAGGCCGGCCGGCTTGTCGATCACCAGGATGTGTTCATCTTCATAGACGATGTTCAGCTCGATGTTCTGGGCATCCCAGCGGGTGTCGTCTGCCAGTTCCACATTCACATGTACCTGCTGCCCGGCCACCACTTTCTCGCGCGGGGTATTGGCAACCTGACCGTCCAGGGTCACTCTGTCCTGTAAAATCCACTCCTTGATGCGGGTCCGGGAGTAGTCGGGAAACAATTCGGCCAGGGCCTGGTCGAGTCGTTGCCCGAATTGGTGATCCTGAAATTCGCCTGTCAGTTCAATATGCTGGCTCATGTATGGTCTCTTGAGCGGGGGTATCAATTCGAAATAATCCGGGTATTCTAGCTTTTCTTTTAGCCAAGCATAACGGATACTTTGCCAATTTCGTGGAAATGGACCGGATGTTGTTGATGGGAAAGAAGTCTCACCTGCTGATGTCGCTCGCCTTGGTCGCTACCCTGATCACTGGCTGTTCCAGCACCAAACCCAAGGTTCCCGACGAACCGCCGGAAGTTCTGTACCAGAAAGCCCGCATCAAACTGGATACCGGCAACTACCTCAATGCCATCGAACTGCTGGAAGCGCTGGACTCTCGTTACCCGTTCGGTGCCTACTCCAACCAGGTTCAGCTCGATCTCATCTATGCCTACTACAAGCAGGATGATACCGCCCAGGCGATCGCCAACATCGACCGTTTCATCCGCCTGAACCCGGCGCACAAGAACATCGATTACGTCTTCTATATGCGCGGCCTGACCAACATGGCGGCGGATTACAACTTCTTCCAGGATTTCCTCGGCATCAATCGGGATGACAAGGACCCCTCCTACGCCCGTCAGGCCTTCCAGGACTTCAAGACCCTGCTGCAGAACTACCCCAACAGCAGCTATGCAGCCGATGCCCGTGCCCGCATGATCGGCCTGAAGAACCGTCTTGCCCGCTATGACCTGGGGGTAGCCGAGTACTACGTCAAGCGTGACGCCCTGATCGCCGCAGCCAACCGCGCCAAGCTGATCGTCGAGACCTATCCCGACACGATGGAAACCGAGAAGGCACTGGAAATCATGGTCAACGCCTATGACACCCTGAAGATGCCGACCCTGGCCCAGCATGCCCGCGAAGTGCTGGCCAAGAACTACCCGGACAACCGTCTCGGTCGCGGCTGAGTAGCGAACGGACAATGAAAAACCGGAGCCACTGGCTCCGGTTTTTTTATGGCCGACGGCGGCACTCCGGGGTCACTGGTGCTTACCCTGCTGCTTGGCCCGCATGATGTTGATGATCTCGATGTCGGTATCCAGCATCCCCTCCCTGGAGAGGCGACCCAGGTTGGCGATGGTCTGGTCCACATCGTCCGAGACGATCCCCTCGCTCTGGGGCACGCGCAGGTTGTTGATGGCCATCAGCGAGGATTTCACCGCCGCCGAGGTGGAGGTGGAGACCTTCATGGAGCAGGCGCTGCCGGCGCCGTCGCAGATGATGCCGGAAACATCCCCAATCATGTTGTTGATGCAGTGGCTGATCTGCTCGAACTGGCCTCCCAGCAGCCAGGTGATGGCGGCCCCCGATCCCATGGCGGCGGTACTGGCGGCACACAGGGCGGAGAGCTTGTTCTGGTAGGCCTTGATGTAGATGGCCACCAGGTGGCTCATCACCAGGGCACGGGCCAGCTGCTCGTCATCGGCCTTGAGGAAGCGGGCCGCGGCGACCACCGGCATGGTGGCGGCAATGCCCTGGTTGCCGGAACCGGAGTTGGACATGGCGGGCAGCATGGCGCCATCCATCCGCGCATCGGAGGCGGCAGACGACAAACGCATGGCCAGGGTCATCAGGTCGTCGGAGAGCAGCTTGCGCTCCACCTGATCGGTGAGGATCTTGCCGATGCGCAGGCCATAGCCCTGCAGCCCTTCGTCCGCCAGCGCCTGGTTCATGGTGGCCGCCTCGCGGATGAAGTCGATCTCGGCCAGCGGCACCTCCAGGGCGAAGGCCACGATCTCCTTCAGGGTCATGGCGGGCTTGTCGGCCTTGGCTGGCTGGATCTGCACCCCGGGGGCGCTGTCCTGCACCATCAGCACCTCGCCATCCTTCTCCATCAGCACGATGCGGGTGTGGTCGGTACAGATCACCACCCGGGCGCTGTGCCCCTCCACTTCGGCCAGCACCTCGGCGTAGAGCACGTCGGGCACATCCTTCACATCCACCTCTATGGTGGGCAGCAGCCCCTTGGCCGCCTCGACCTGATCCGGCGTGAGGCTCTTGAGCACCTCCAGCCCGGCATCCGGGTTGCCACCGGTGATGCCGACGGCGGCGGCCACCGGCAGGCCGATCATGCCGGTGCCGGGCACCCCGACCCCCATGCCGTTCTTGAACAGATTGCCGCTGACCCAGACGCGGGTGCGGGTCGGTACCTGGCCCAGCAGCTTGCGGCAGTTGGCCGCCGCCAGGGCGACCGACATGGGCTCGGTGCAGCCGAGGGCCGGCACCACTTCACGCTTGAGCAGGGTAATAAAGTCGGTCCATTGTGCGTTCATTGCGATGTGTCTCATGTTCATGGCGCCCGCGTGCGGGCTCGTCATTGTTGTTCGGCCAGTTCCGCCTTGTGATTGCGGATATGCAGGTAAACGGTATGGCGGGAGATACCGAGCAGTTCGGCCACCAGTTGGGCGGCATCCTTGATCTCGAAGATGCCCATGTCGTAGAGCCGGTGCACGATCGCCTTGTTGCGAACGTTGCTGCCCAGCCCGGGATCCCTGTCCACCTTGGCGATCACCTGCGCCACCAGATCATCCACCGAGCTGGCGAAGGTTTCGGTGCCGTGGGCAGGGGGCACTGCGGGCGGGGCAAAGGTGTCGAGCAGGCTGCCAAGGGGCGTGTCCAGACTGAAATTCACGCACAGCATACCGATGGGTTTGCCCTCGCGGTTGCTGATGGTGATGGACGAGGACTTCAGCAGGGAGCCCTCCCGGGTGCGGGAGAAATAGCTGCTCCACTGGCTGCCGGCGGCACTGTGCAACTTGTCGAGCGCAAAATCGGTGACCGGCGCTCCCTCCTGGCGGCCGGTGATGTGGCCGTTGGCAATCTTGATGACGGAGGCGTGCAGGCTGTCAAAGGCGTGCAGCACCACCTCGCAGCCCGGGCCAAACAGGGCGGACAGCGCCGCCACCGCAGGCTCAAAGCTGGCAATCAGATGGCGCTCTTCATCGGTCAGTGTGCTGGCGTCGCGCAAGGGAGCTACCTCGGTCATGGGGTCATCCGGTCAACGTTGGGCAAGGATAATCAAAGCGGACTCAAATAAAATTGAGCAAATCCGCTTTTTGCGCGGGCATTATGCCCGACTGGTGAGACAACACCACAAAATGTGAGCAAAATCACGACGAAAATGACAAAAAGGCCCCATGAGAGGCCTTCAAAGTGGTTTTTTGGTGCTTTTGCTCAACTTTAATTGAGCCAGGGCTCGTCAGTCAGTCCGGACAGGCAGGCACCACCGTCTGTCTGTTCCCTGCCACGGTCATCCACTCTGGTCATAAAAAAAGGGGGCCGAAGCCCCCTTTTTGTCTCATCCGGTCAACGCTTACAGCGCCTTCAGGATGGCCTCGACGCTGGCCTTGGCATCGCCAAACAGCATCTGGGTGTTCTCCTTGAAGAACAGCGGGTTCTGGACACCGGCGTAGCCAGTGTTCATGGAGCGCTTGAAGCCGATGACGTTCTGCGCCTTCCACACTTCCAGCACCGGCATGCCGGCGATGGGGCTGCCCGGATCTTCCATGGCGGCCGGGTTGACGGTGTCGTTGGCACCGATCACCAGCACCACGTCGGTGTCGGCGAAGTCATCGTTGATCTCGTCCATTTCCAGCACGATGTCATAGGGGACTTTCGCTTCCGCCAGCAGCACGTTCATGTGACCAGGCAGACGACCGGCCACCGGGTGGATGCCGAAGCGCACCTTGACGCCACGATCACGCAGCTTCTGGGTGATCTCGGCCACCGGGTACTGGGCCTGCGCCACCGCCATGCCGTAGCCTGGGGTGATGATGACGGAGCTGGCGTTCTTCAGCATGTCGGCCACGTCTTCGGCGTTGGTCTCGCGGTATTCGCCCAGCTCCTGCTCGGCGGTGGAGGCCACGCCGTCGGAGCCAAAGCCACCGGCGATCACGGAGATGAAGGAGCGGTTCATCGCCTTGCACATGATGTAGGAAAGGATGGCACCGGAGGAACCCACCAGGGCACCGGTGACGATCAGCAGGTCATTGGAGAGCATGAAGCCCGCCGCCGCCGCCGCCCAACCGGAGTAGGAGTTCAGCATGGAGACCACCACCGGCATGTCCGCACCGCCGATGGAGGCGACCAGGTGCCAGCCGAAGGCGAAGGCGATCAGGGTCATTACCAGCAGGGCGAAGGTGGAGCCACCGGCGTTGACGAAGTGGATCATCAGCGCGATGGAGACCACCACGGCCAGCAGGTTCAGCTTGTGGCGGTGCGGCAGCATCAGCGGCTTGGAAGAGATGAGGCCACGCAGCTTGCCGAACGCCACCACGGAACCGGTGAAGGTCACGGCACCGATGAAGACGCCCAGGAACACTTCCACCAGGTGGATGTTCAGCATGGCGCCGGAGAGGTGCTCGACCTGGGCGACGCTGGCCGCCTGCTCGAATGCCGCCCGGGCAGCTGCCAGGGTCGCATCCAGGTTGGAGCCGACGGAGACCACCACTTCAGCGGGGGCGGAGGGGTGCAGATCGATGAAGCTGTTGAAGCCCACCAGCACCGCTGCCATGCCCACGAAGCTGTGCAGCACGGCCACCAGCTCGGGCATCTCGGTCATCTCGACCTTGAGGGCCAGACGCACGCCGATGGCGCCACCGATGGCCATGGCCAGGATGATCCAGTGAACGCCACTGGTTTCCGGGTTGAAGACGGTGGCGAGCAGGGCGATGGCCATCCCCGCGATACCGAACAGGTTGCCATGCTTGGCCGTTTCTTGCTTCGACAGTCCCGCGAGACTGAGGATGAAGAGCACGGCGGCAACGATATAGGATGCTGTTACCAGTCCTTGAGACACGTTAAACCCCCTTAATCCTTACGGAACATCTTCAGCATGCGCTGAGTGACGGTGAAGCCACCGAAGATGTTGATACTGGCAATCAGCACGGCGACAAAGGCCAGCACGGTGACCAGGGTCGACCCTTGTCCAATCTGCAACAGCGCACCGACCACGATGATGCCGGAGATGGCATTGGTGACCGACATCAGCGGCGTGTGCAGGGCGTGAGAGACGTTCCACACCACGTAGTAACCGACCACGCAGGCCAGGATGAAGACGGTGAAGTGGGAGAGGAAGGCGGCAGGCGCTACGGCGGCCACCCAACCGAAGGCGGCGATGCCGAGGGCACCGAACACGAACTTCTTGTTGGAGGGCTTGGCCTCTTCCTTCTTGGCGGCCGGTTTGGCGGCAGCGGGTTTCTGCGGGGCGGCAGAGACGGAGATGGCGGGGGGCGGGAAGGTCACTTCACCGGCCTGGACCACCGTCATGTTGCGCTGTACCACGTCTTCGAAGTCGATGGCGACGTTGCCGTCCTTCTCCTTGCACATCAGCTTCATCAGGTTCACCAGGTTGGTGCCGTAAAGCTGGGAGGATTGGGCGGGCAGGCGGCCCGGCAGATCGGTGTAACCGATCACCTTGACGCCGTTGTCGGTGACATGCAGTTCACCCGGTACCGTGTATTCGCAGTTGCCGCCGGCCTGGGCCGCCATGTCCACGATGACGGAGCCCGGCTTCATGCTGTCCACCATTTCCTTGGTGATGAGCTTGGGTGCCGGTTTGCCCGGGATCAGGGCGGTAGTGATGATGATGTCCACTTCCTTGGCCTGCTGGGCGAACAGCTCCATCTCGGCCTTGATGAACTCTTCGCTCATCACTTTGGCGTAGCCGTCGCTGGATGCGCCATCTTCGCCGCCGAAGTCCAGCTTGAGGAATTCCCCACCCATGGACTCGATCTGCTCGGCCACTTCCAGACGGGTATCGAAGGCACGCACGATGGCACCGAGGGAACCGGCGGTCCCGATGGCGGCCAGACCGGCCACACCGGCACCGATGACCAGCACCTTGGCGGGCGGTACTTTACCGGCGGCGGTGATCTGGCCGGTGAAGAAGCGACCGAACTGGTGCGCGGCTTCCACGACGGCGCGATAGCCACCGATGTTGGCCATGGAAGAGAGGGCGTCGAGGGACTGGGCACGGGAGATCCGCGGCACCATGTCCATCGCCATCACATTGATGTTGCGCTCGGAAAGCTTCTTGACCAGCTCGGGATTCTGGGCGGGCCAGATGAAGCTCACCAGGGTGGCACCATCCTTAATTTGTGCGATTTCGGCCTCGGTCGGCGCGTTGACCTTGAAGACAAGGTCGGCTTGCCAGACGTTCGGTACCACGCTGGCACCGGCAGCCTCGAAGGCGGCATCATCGAAGCTGGCTCGCAGGCCGGCACCGGCCTCGATGGCAACCTCGAAGCCGAGCTTTTTCAGCTGCTCGACAGTGGCCGGGGTCGCTGCGACCCGGGTCTCACCGGCGAGACTCTCTCTCGGTATTCCAATCTGCATGACTATTCCCTGATGGTTAATAAACAATCATCGCCAAGTCTCTCATGTCTGAGGGGACAAGGCATGATCAAAGTGCAGGTCACGGGCCCTTTGTTATGAAAATCAGCAGGCTTCACCTCGACCTCCTGTCACGGTCAGGCCCCCGCTTTTCAGGCGCGAGGGTGATTAGTATCAAATTTTGGAGTTTTATTACAACCACGGCCCCGGGCGGGCGGGTACAGAATTCAGCCCATCCCGGACCATGATTAAAAAAAACAAACCAAATTAGGGGCTTATACCAGCAAAAAGCGCTAAAAAAAGTGATCCAACCAGTCAAAAAAAATGTTTAACCCGGCCTCTACCTTAGCGTTTTTTGTTCTTACGAAATCTGCCGTTGGCTCATCTGATGAGATGAAAAGGGAAAAAGTAACCATTTTGCAACGATCAGGGGGCCGCGTCCCCGCCTGCTGGCGGGTTCGGGCCCCCTGGTGCAACCGGGCCTTGGGCCCGTTTCAGGCGCGCTCTGCTTACCAGGCCGCCTCATAAATATGCCGGCTCTGGGCCAGGTCGATGTCGCCGTGCTCACCCAGGGCGGTCATGCCGTGCTCTTCGAGCTTGGCCAGCAGGGCGTCGATCCGGGCGTCGGCCACGTAATCCCGCAGCCGGGTCTTGATCCCCATCCGCTCGAAGAAGTCGCGGGTGGCGGCGATGGCACCGTCGATACGCTCCTCGTCACTGCCGCTGCGCAGATCCCAGACCCGCTCGGCGTATTGCAGCAGTTTGGCGCGCTTCTGCTCGCGCTTGGCCTGCAGCAGGGCGGGCAGCACCACCGCCAGGGTCTGGGCGTGGTCCAGACCGTGCAGGGCGGTGATCTCGTGGCCCAGCATGTGGGTGGCCCAGTCCTGGGGCACGCCGGCTCCGATCAGGCCGTTCAGTGCCAGGGTGGCGCTCCACATGATGTTGGCACGCACGTCGTAGTTTTCCGGCTCCACCAGCGCCTTGGGCCCCTCTTCCGCCAGGGTCAGCAGCAGCCCCTCTGCAAAGCGATCCTGCACCTTGGCATCCACCGGGTAGGTGAGGTACTGCTCCAGGGTGTGGATGAAGGCATCCACCACCCCATTGGCCACCTGACGGGCGGGCAGGGTGTAGGTGAGCACGGGGTCGAGCACGGCGAAGCGCGGCATTACGAAGGGCGAGAAGAAGTGCTGCTTGTCCCCTGTGCTCTTGCGGGTGATGACGGCGCCCATGTTCATCTCGGAGCCGGTGGCCGGCAGGGTCAGCACGCTGCCCAGGGGAATGGCGGAGGCCACCTCGCCGCCGACGGTCTCGAGGATGTGCCAGGGGTCCTTGGCCAGGTCGTAGTGGGCCGCCGCGGCGATGAACTTGGAGCCGTCCAGCACGGAGCCGCCACCCACTGCCAGCAGGAAGTCGACCTTCTCGGCGCGGGCCAGTTCGACGGCACCCATCAGGGTCTCGTAGGTGGGGTTGGGCTCGATGCCGCCAAATTCAAACAGGGTCAGGCCGGCCAGCTCGCTGCGGATCTGGTCCAGCAGGCCGCTGCGCACCACGCTGCCACCGCCGTAGGTGACGAGGATGCGGGCGTCGCTGGGGATCTGGCCGCGCAGCTGGGCCACCTGGCCCTTGCCGAACAGCACCTTGGTGGGGGTGTGCAGGATGAAGTTGTTCATGGGATCTCCCGGGGTGGTCGTAGTCGGTAAGGTATGGGTTGCATTTTTCTCTTATAACCCCCTACCATCAAGGGAGCTTTCTGCCGATTTCTTGCCTATTTCTACTGAGCCTGGATAAATGAGTACAAATCAGCCCATCGCGGCGACCCACCAGTCCGCCCTCGCCAGCCGACTCGCCGCCCTGGCACCCCACCCGGGGATCACCGCCGCCCCCGTGCCCGGCGTGCACCTCATCTACACCACGGAGCATCATGACCGCATCCCGGTGCTCTACCGCCCGCGCATGATCATCATCCTGCAGGGGCACAAGGTGGGCTATCTCTCGGACTTCACCTTCCGCTACGACCCCGAGCACTACCTGATGATGACCCTGCCGCTGCCCTGCGAGTGCGAGTGCTTCGCCTCCCCAGAATCCCCCCTGGTGGGGCTCTCGGTGGAGATCGACGTGGCGGCGCTGCAGGCCCTGCTGCTGGAGATGGGGGACGCGGCCCCCGCCCCGGCGGAGCCGGGTCGCGGCGTCGTCTCCGTGCCCCTCTCCGAGACCATGCTCTGCGCGGTGGAGCGCCTCATCGACGTGATGGACAAGCCGCTCCACGCCCGGGTGCTGGGGCCCCAGATCGTGCGCGAGATCCTGTTCCACGCCCTGCACGAAGGGGGAGCCCCCGCCCTGCTGGCCATGGCCAGCCGTCACAGCCAGGTGAGCCAGATAGCCCGGGTGCTGCGTATCATGGAGCAGCGCTTTACCGAGAACCTGACGGTGGAGGAGCTGGCCCGGGAGGCGAACATGAGCGTCTCGGCCTTCCACCACCACTTCAAGGCGGCCACCGCCACCTCGCCCCTGCAGTACATCAAGACCCTGCGCCTGCACCGGGCGCGGCTGATGATGCTGCACGACGGCCTCAAGGCCGGGGTGGCGGCGGACAAGGTAGGCTACGAGAGCGGCTCCCAGTTCAGCCGCGAATACAAACGCTTCTTTGGCAACACCCCGAGCGAACACGCGGCACGCTTCCGCTCGGGACAACTGCGTATCGTGGAGGGATGACATGCGCACACTGATCCTGCTCGTTCTGACCCTGCTGGCCACCGCCTGCACCGGCATTCCACCGGGACACCAGGTGGTCAAGCCCTTCCAGCTCGACCGTTACCTCGGCACCTGGTACGAAATCGCCCGCCTCGATCACGGCTTCGAGCGCGGCCTGAGCCGGGTCACCGCCAGCTACAGCCTGCGGGATGACGGCGGCGTCAGGGTGCTCAACCGGGGGCAGGACGAACAGGGGGAATGGCGCGAGGCCGAGGGGCGCGCCTACTTCGTGGGCGACAGCGACGAGGGGCGCCTCAAGGTGAGCTTCTTCGGCCCCTTCTACGGCAGCTACAACGTGCTGGCGACGGACTATGACCTCTCCCTGGTGAGCAGTTACAACCTCCAGTACCTCTGGATCCTCTCCCGCACGCCCCATCCCCCCAAAGAGAAGGTAGAGGCCCTGGTCGAGCGGGCCCGGGGGCTCGGCTTTGCCACCGACCGGCTGATCTGGGTCAGCCAGGATCCGGCGGGGAACGCCCCATGAGGATCTTCCAGGCCACCCCCGGGGACATTCCCCGGGTCACCCCCCTGTTCGTGGAATACCGGGCGTTCTACCGGCTGCCTGCCCGGCCCGAGGCTGCCGAAGCCTTCCTGCTGGAGCGCTGCACCGCCGGGGAGTCGGTGCTCTTCGTGGCCCAGAGCGAGGCGGGAGAGGTGCTGGGATTTGCCCACCTCTATCCCCTGTTCTGCTCCCTCGCCCTGAAGCCCATCTGGCTGCTGTACGATCTGTTCGTGGCGCCGGCGGCCCGCCAGCAGGGGGTCGCCCAGGCGCTGCTGGCGCGGGCCGATCGCCACGGCCAGGAGACGGGCGCCGCCTTCCTGATGCTGAGCACCGCCACCGACAACCGGCAGGCTCAGGCCCTCTACGAAGGGCACGGCTACCAGCGGGACAACGAGTTCTACAGCTACATCAAGCCCCTCTGAGCCCCTGGCCTGGCCGATTGCCGGGCCAGGCCCCGGCATTATTCAGCGGGTGCATGGCAAAATATTATCCATACACCGCATGAATAAAGGCGACCCCGAGGTCGCCTTTGTCACATCGGGGTCTGCCCCTAGAGCCGGAACCGCCCGATCTCCTGCTCCAGCCGCTCGGTCAGGGACTTGAGCTCGGCGGCCTGGCTGGCCTCCTCCCGCGCCTGCTCCGCCAGCGTCTGGGAGACGTGGCGGATGTTCTCGGTGTTGCGGCTGATCTCGCCGGTGACCGAGGTCTGCTCCTCGGCCGCCGCCGCGATCTGGGTCGCCATGTCGCTGATGGCGCCGATGGCCTCGTTGATCCGGCCCAGGCTGAGATTCGCCGCTTCGGCGTCCTCCACGCTGGTGCCCGCCAGCTGGCGACTGGTCTCCATGCCGCCCACCGCCTTGCGGGTGGTCTGCTGCAGCGCCTCGATCATCTGCTGGATCTCGGCGGTGGAGTCGTGGGTGCGGCGCGACAGCACCCGCACCTCGTCCGCCACCACGGCAAAGCCGCGCCCCTGCTCCCCGGCCCGGGCCGCCTCGATGGCGGCGTTCAGGGCCAGCAGGTTGGTCTGCTCGGCGATGCCGCTGATGGTGGCCAGAATGCCGCTGATCTGCTGGGCGTGGCCATCCAGCTCGTGGATGGTCTGGCTGGCGTCGGAGACCTCCCCCGCCAGCCCCGTGATGCTGCGCTGGCTCTGGCCGACCTGGGACTGGCCGGCCACCGCGAGGCGCACCGCATCGCCGGCGGTGTTGGCGGCAAACTCGGCGTTGCCGGCGATCTCCTGGGTGGCGGAGGCCATCTCGGTCACCGCGGTCGCTACCATGACGATCTCGTCCTGCTGCTGGCGCACCCGCTGGCTGCGGGCCTCGGCCCCCGCCGCCTGGGTGCGGGACTGGGCCGCCAGCTCGACGGTGACGTCCCGCAACCGGCTGACAATGCCGTGCAGTCGCGCCACGAACTGGTTGAAGTTCTGGGCCAGCTGCCCCACCTCATCCTGGCTGCGGGTGGCGATCTGCACCGTGAGATCCCCCTCCCCGTGGGCGATGTCGGCGAGCGCCCTGGAGACCCGTCCCAGATCCGCGAACAGGTAGTTGAACATGGCGATGAGCAGGGCACCGAACACCAGCAGCAGCACCAGGGTCAGCCCCACCAGTTGCCACAGCAGGGAGGCGAGCGGCGCCTCCAGCACCTCCTTGTACATCACCATGGCGAGCAGCCAGTCGGTGCCGGGCACGCCCTGCACCGAGAGCAGCACCTCGCGCCCGTTCAGGTTGGCGCCGTGCAGTTCGCCGTCGCGGCTCCACGCATCCAGCGCCGCCCCGGTGAGGCCGGGGTCCAGCTCCGCCACCTGCTTGAGCGCCAGCTCCTTGTTCGGGTGGCCGACGATGAGGCCGGTGCGGTCGAGCAGCATGGCGTAGCCCTCCCCCTGCACCTTCATGGCCAGCACCTCGTCGATGAGGGCGTCGAGGGAGAGATCCGCCCCGGCCACCCCGATCACCCGGCCCTGATGGCTCACCGGCTCGGCCAGGGTCACCACCATCTGCTGCATGGTCACGCTGACATAGGGCGGCGTGACGATGAGCTTGCCCGCCTTGTCGGCGCTCTGGTACCAGGGGCGGGCCCTGGGGTCATAGTTGGCGGTGTTGAGGGCGGGATCGTGGCGGGTCATCTCCCCCTGCGCCGAACCAAAATAGGTGAGGCCGAAACCGCCGGAGGTGCGGGTCTGCAGCAGGTGGGGCACCAGGGTCGCTTCGGGGTTGTCGGCAATCACCGCGGCCAGGGCATCGACCGCGTGCTTGCGATCCTCAAGCCAGTTGCCGATGGCCACCGAGTGGGCGTGACCGTAGTTGACCGCCTCGCTCTGGATGGCGTCAAGGGTGCGGGATTTGAGGGTGTGGAAGGCGACGATACCGAGCAGGGCTGCCATCAGCAGCACTACCCCCAGGCTGGCCGCGAGCAGCTTGCCGCGCAACGAGAGAGTCATGACAACGAATCCTTGTGGTAGCCGGGGGCCGGAAATACCCCCATCTTGGTAGTTCTATCGGCACAATGATGAACGGTCTTTAGTGAATCCTGATATTTTTTCATCTATCAACAACAGAACGCACTACCAGCAACAGACTGCTCACTATTCCATGCTGACACCCGCAGGCACCACAAGGCCGCCCGAAGGCGGCCTGGCACTTACCCCTGATAGGCACCGGCGGAGTAGGTCAGCTCATAGCTGTGGCTGTAGATCTCGATGATGTTGCCGAAGGGATCTTCCATGTAGACCATGCGGTAGGGCTTCTCGCCCGGATAGTATTCGCGCACCGGCATCCGCTGCTTGCCGCCCGCCGCGACGATGCGTGTCGCCAGCCCCTCGACATCCGGATCCTGCACGCTGAAGTGGAACACCCCGGTCTTCCAGAATTCGAAGTTGTTTTCGCGCTGCTCGCTGTTGGGGAACTCGAACAGCTCGATGCCGATCTTGTCGCCGGTGGAGAGATGAGCGATGCGGAAAGAGCCCCAGCCCGGGCCAAATACGTCGTTGCACATCACGCCGATGGCGGAGTCATCCTCGGTGATGGTGGTCGCCGGCATGATGAGATACCAGCCCATCACCTTGGTATAGAACTCGACTGCCTTGTCGAGGTCAGTCACCGTGATGCCGATGTGGGAGAAGTTGCGCGGGTAAGTCATAAGTCACCTTGAAATTGTGTGTGGGAAACAGGTGACATGATAGGAAGAGGCGCCATAATGAAAAATAAGGTCAAACTAATGGAATGCATAAATTAAATTTATGGTTAATCCACTCTGGCTCCACACCCTGGTGGTGGTGCATGAAACCGGCAGTTTTACCCGTGCCGCCGATCGGCTGGATCTCACTCAGGCCGCCGTCAGTCAGCATATCTCGCGCCTCGAGGCCGAATTCGGCCCCCTGCTGCTACGCAAGCCCCGTCAGCTGGAGCTCACCCCGCGCGGGCTGGTGCTGCTCGACTTCGCCCGCCAGCAGGCGCAGGCCGCCGAACAGTTGCGAGCCCGTCTCTCTGATGACGACCCCCACCGCGGCGCCATCACCCTCACCACCCCCGGCAGCATCGGCCTGCTGCTCTATCCCCTGCTGCTCGATCAGCAACAGGAGCATCCCGGACTCACCATCCAGCACCGCTTTGCCCCCACCCCCGACATAGTGCAGGCGGTACTGGCGGGGCGCAGCGATCTGGGACTGGTGGATCAACCGCCGGAGCACCCCAGCATAGCCGCCGAGCCCTTCGCCCGCGAACCCCTCTGTCTGGTTGTACCCAGCGACGGCGAGGAGCCGAGCTGGCAGCACCTCTGTCAGCTCGGCTTTATTGACCACCCGGATGGCCGCAGCATGGCTCAGCGCCTGCTGGGACGACGCTATCCCGGCCAGCGCTTCGACGAGATCCCGCTGCGCGGCTTTACCAACCAGATCGGCCTGATCCTGGAGCCAGTCGCCCGCGGCCTCGGCTTTACCGTGCTGCCCCGCTTCGCCGTCACCGCCTTTGCCCAACAGGAGCAGATCCGGGTGATCCAGAGCAGCATTGAGGTGATCGACACCCTCTGGCTGATCTACCGCGCCGAGTGGCCGCTCCCCGCCCGCCACCAGCGGCTGGTGGAAACCCTCAAGACGCAGGTCGGCGCCATCTGATGGACAAACAACAAGGCCGCCCGAAGGCGGCCTTTTACTGTCCGGCGGCTGGGTTATTTGACCCGCGCCAGCGCCGTGTTGATCCTCAGGTTGGTCGCCTCCAGCCCCGGCTGCTGGCCGTAGAAGTCGAACGCCAGCTCGACACTGGGGCGAAACAGCAGGCAGTGGGTGGAGCCGCCGAAGTGGAACATGCCGAGCTGCTCCCCCTTCGCGATCCGATGCCCCGGCTGCACCGTCACCTCGCAGCTCGACACCTCCGCCATGCCCACCGGCACCACGCACATCAGGCCGATTTTGGGGTTGTCGGCCTCGATGAAGATGAGTGCCCGGGTCGCCACCGCGGTGAGGAAGGGCTGGGACTGGTTCGGGGCGCTGGGGTCGGGCCCCACCGGGCTGTCGAAACCCTGGTGGCGGTTGGCCAGGTAGTAGCTGCCGTTGACCACCTTGACCGAGCGCACCGTGCCGCTCACCGGGCTGTGCCAGCGGTGATAGCTGAGGGCGCTGAGGAAGGCCTGATAGAGGGTGCCCCCCTCGAACGCGGCGGCGCGCGGGTCGAAGTCCAGCAGGTTGTCCAGGGAATAGGGCTGCCCCTTGAGCCAGAACGCGTCCTGCCGCCTTACCCCGGTCACCACCTGCAGCGGGGCCGACTCGCAGGCGTTGGCGATCACGCTGTCATCGTCCGGGGCCGTCGCCGGCCGCACGCCGGGGCAGAAGCGGCGGGTGAAGAAGTCGTCCCAGCTGGCGAAGCCCTCGTATTCCTCTCCCGGCACGGTGTGGAAGATCCCCTCGAAGCGCTCTGGGGTGGGGTTGTCGCCGGCCCCGAGCGCCCCCTGCGCCACCTTGACCATCTCCCGTTTCGCCACCTCCCCGAGCCAGGGGACGATCAGGGTCTGGCGATCCAGGGTGCTCACCGACTCCGTCAGCACATAACGGGACGCGGGACCTTGCAGGAAATCGGCCCAGTAGCCGAGGATCTTGCGCAGTTGCTGGTTCACCAGCGCATTGGCAAAGAAGTCGTACCCGGCGGCCGTCGCCATGGGCCAGTTGAGCAGGGCATTGATGGGGAATCCGATCAGCCCGGCGGGCTCCTGGGTCTGCACATTCTGATAGGCTTCCGGGGCCGTGGTCATGATGCCGTTGAGCAGCTGCAGGAACTCATCGAAGCTGCGCACCTGGACCTGACCGAGCGGCGTGCTGTGCTCATGCTGCCACGCCTCGTCAAACATCCCCTGGGCCTGCTGATGCAGGAGGGGATCCTGCTCCACCAGCGCCTTCAATCCGGCGATCGGGGCCACCAGCGGGCGAGGCTGGCGGGTGACCGCCTGACGCAGCCGCTGTACCCAGCGCGCCACATGGGCCTGATCCCGGGGGACCCAGCCACCGGCATGGGCATGGGGGTGACGCGTATCCACTGCCTTGTTCATCGCTCTCTCCTTGTTGAAGCGCCTTGGGCCCGCCGGATGCGATGCGCCTGAAGGCGCCATCTGGCAGGAAGCAAGGTGTAGCACAGGGGAAAAGCGGCCTCCATTGACAGAAATGGCAGCGGCGAAGCGGAGAAAAAGAGGCTAACGGAGGCGGTGGCAAACGCCGCAAATGCGAAAGGCCAGCTCAATGAGCTGGCCTTTCTGAAAAATGGCAGGGGCGGCAGGACTCGAACCCGCAACCATCGGTTTTGGAGACCGCTGTTCTACCAATTGGAACTACGCCCCTGCAACAAACGAGGCGTAGTATACAAAGCGGAGGTCAAAGGTAAAGGCTTTTTTTCTTACTTTCGATGCGATCGAACAAATGACGAGCAGATCCCCGCAATTCCAACAAGGAGCGGGGGTAAGCTGCTGTATTTGCAGCCCCGACGGGGTAGGAATGGGACACAAATGGGGGTAGGGTGAAACCAGGCTCAGGGAGGCTGCCCATGCTCAATTACCGACTGCTGCAACAGCTTGCGCCCCTCAACTTCCGGGATGAGCGCAAGACGGAGACCCTGGCCGACTATCTGGACAGAGTCTCTCCCCTGGTGCCCTCCATTCCCTCCAATGTGCTCGCCCAGTGGATTTACCGCCATTGGCGCGGTTTTGAATCCAACTGGAGCTTTATCGATCTCGCCAGCCATCAGTTCGAGTGCGAGCACTGGCCCACCGCGCAGATTATCGAGCAGATAGACTCCCGCCACATGGAGGTGATCGATCGCTGGGGCGAGATGCTGCGCAGCAACCGCTACGTGCGCCGCTCCTGGCTCGGCGATGACATGCTGCGCCGAGGCACCTGGTCCGAGCCTGTCATCGTCCTCGCCACCGCCCCGGGCACCTGCTACCCGGACGGTCACCCCCTGCCCCATCCCTACTGCCTGCTGGAGGGGCACCACAGGCTCGGCTACCTGCGCAGCATGGCCGCCGATGGCGCCCCCTTGCAGGCGCAGCACGCACTCTGGATTTGTCGACCCGTTCGCGACACTTAAACGTTTTTCTGGGCAAATCCTGCCTCTGAAATAAATTTTTGACAATTCAAAAACCAGCCCTATAATCGGTGCGGTTTTGAAAAAGGTCGGGACAGGACAATGCCGTTTTTGATGAAAAAAGCAGCCTTGCAGACGGGTGGAGCGCACCAGAGCGGCCCCGTTGTTTCCGGTTCCCGTCCCACAGATCCCCCGTTTTTTTGAAAAGAGCCCCTGTTTCAGGGGCTTTTTTTTGTGCCGGAAAAACCTTCATTGATGCCAAAGGGAATGCAGACGATGACCAATCCACTCTATAACAAACACGTCATCTCCATCTCGGATCTGACCCGGTCTGACATGGAACTGGTGGTCGCCACCGCACAGCGGTTGAAGGCCGAACCCGACAGCCGCCTGCTGAAAGACAAGCTGGTCGCCAGTTGCTTCTTCGAAGCCTCCACCCGCACCCGTCTCTCCTTCGAGACCGCGGTCCAGCGCCTGGGCGGCAACATCATCGGCTTCGCCGACGGCGGCAACACCAGCGCCAAGAAGGGCGAGACTCTGGCCGACTCCATCAAGATCATCAGCTCCTACACCGATGCGGTGGTGATGCGCCACCCGAAGGAAGGGGCAGCCCGTCTGGCCTCCGAGTTCTCCCGGGTGCCGGTCATCAACGGCGGTGACGGCTCCAACCAGCATCCCACCCAGACCCTGCTCGACCTCTTCTCCATCCACGAGACCCAAGGCAAGCTGGACGGCCTCAACGTCGCCTTCGTCGGTGACCTGAAGTACGGCCGCACCGTCCACTCCCTGGCCCAGGCCCTGAGCCTGTTCAACTGCCGCTTCTTCTTCATCTCCCCTGAGGCGCTGGCCATGCCGGACTACCTCTGCGAGGAGCTGGAAGAGAAGGGCATCCGCTTCAGCGTGCACGAGACCATGGAAGAGGTGATGCCGGAGCTCGACATCCTCTACATGACCCGCGTCCAGAAGGAGCGCTTCGACGAGACCGAGTACAAGCACATGGCCGCCAAGTTCGTGCTGGAGCTGGCGACCCTGGAAGGGGCCAAGCCCACCATGAAGATCCTCCATCCCCTGCCCCGGGTTGACGAGATCGAGGTCGCCGTCGACAAGACCCCCCACGCCTACTACTTCCAGCAGGCGGAGAACGGGGTCTATGCCCGCCAGGCACTGCTGGCACTGGTACTGAACGAAACCGTCTAAGGGAAAGGGGAACATCATGTCCGAGAAGAACCAACTGCAAGTCGAAGCCATCCGCCACGGCTCCGTCATCGACCACGTCCCCGCCGGCCAGGGCATCAAGATCCTCAAGCTGTTCCAGCTGATCGAGACCCAGGAGCGGATCACCGTCGGCTTCAACCTCAAATCCGGCGCCCTCGGCAAGAAGGATCTCATCAAGATCGAGAACACCCGTCTGACCGAGCAGCAGGCCAACCAGCTCGCCCTGTTCGCCCCCAAGGCGACCGTCAACATCATCGAAGACTTCGTGGTGGTGAAGAAGCACCAACTGGCGCTGCCGGAGTTCATCGAAGGGGTCTTCCACTGCCCCAACTCCAACTGCATCTCCCACAACGAACCGGTGGAGAGCTACTTCCGGGTGCGCGAGGTGAAAGGGGCGGTGCGGATGAAGTGCAAATACTGCGAGAAGTCCTTCACCCAGGACATCGTCAGCGAACGCTACTGATTTCCTGCCGACAAAGGATATCCATGTGGGCCCCATCGGGCCCATTTTTGAACCCTGTCACATCACTTATTCCCCCTTTGGTTATAATTTGCCATCCCGTAATGGATATACCTCGCTCATCCCCTGCTTGAGTGCTCCTCATTAGTGTTTTTCGCTATGAAAAGCCGGAACGACAGACTGGGTGAGACCGCCATCGCTCATCGCCAAAGGAAGTCGCCATGATCAACACCCTCAGCCGCCCAGCAGAACCAGAGTCCGACCTGGCCCAGCTCGACGCCTGCCGCCAGATCATCGGCCAGCACTGCTACAGCACCCAGGAGGAGATCCGCCGCGAGCTCTCCGCCCGCGGTTTTGCGGACATCAGCCAGTCCACCATCTCCCGCCTGCTGCGCCGTCTCGGGGTCGCCAAGGCCCAGAACGCCAACGGCAAGAAGGTCTACACCCTGGTGGACGAGCAGCTGGAGCCCGCCGGCAGCACCCGCTCCATCCACGACATGGTGCGCGCCGTGGTCCACAACCAGCAGATGGTGCTGGTGCATACCACCCCGGGGGCCGCTACCGTGGTGGCTCGCCTGCTGGATCGCAACGCCAATCCCGAGATCCTGGGGGCCGTGGCCGGCAACGACGTGGTACTGATCGCCCCGCGCCACATCAGCCGAACCCGCCAGGCTCACGCCGCCGTGGTGCGCACCCTGGAAAACGCCCGCTGACCCCTGCTGGATGCCAGAAGGCGACCCCGGGGTCGCCTTTTCGTTGCCCGCGCGGCAAGGAGCCAAGCCACGTGAGAGGCCGGGCGCCCCGCCTTGCCAGCCATAAAAAACGGGAGCCCCAGGCTCCCGTTGTTGTCCCTATGTCTGTCGGCATTCATGCCAGCACGGCGCCCAGGCTCAGGCAGAGCACGATCAGCACGGTCAGCATGCCGAGCAGCGGGGCCACCCACTTCAGCCAGCGCACATAGGGCACCTTGGCAATGGCCAGCCCCCCCATGACCACGGCGGAGGTCGGGGTCACCAGGTTCACCAGGCCGGAGGCGGACTGGTAGGCGGTGACCACCAGCTCGCGGCCCACGTTGGCGAAGTCGGCGAGCGGCGCCATGATCGGCATGGTCAGCACCGCCAGACCGGAGGAGGAGGGCACCAGGAAGGAGAGCACCACTTCCAGCACGAACATCACGTTGATGAAGACGATGGTGGAGAGGCCGGTCACTATCCCCTCTGCGCTGTGCAAGATGGTGTGGGTGATCATGCCGTTGTCCATCACCACCACGATACCGCGGGCGATACCGATGATGAGGGCCACGCCGAGCAGATCGCGGGCACCGTCGATGAAGTTGGAGGTCAGCTCCTCCTCGCTCATGCGGGAGATGACGCCGACGATGATGGCGGCAGCCAGGAAGACACCGGAGATCTGCGCCATCCACCAGCCCAGCACGGCCACCCCGTAGATCATCACGGCAAAGGCGGCGACGAAGATACCCAGCACGATCTTGCGGGTGGTGGTGAACTCCAGCATCTGGTCGCTCTTGTTGCCGAGGAAGTGGGCACGGTTCTCTTCCCACTTGTCGGCCACCAGGGACTTGCTGGGATCGCTTCGCACCATCTTGGCGTAACGCATCACATAGGCCACGCAGATCAGCCAGCCGGCCACCAGCATGGCGACCCGCAACCAGATGCCGTCGGTGAAGGAGATGCCGGCCGCGTTGGCGGCGATCACGGTGGCGAACGGGTTGATGGTGGAGCCCAGGGTACCGATACCGGCCCCCAGCAGCACGGTCGCGGCAGCGACCACGGGGTCGAAGCGGGCCGCCATCATCACCGGCACCAGCAGGGTGTAGAACGGCAGAGACTCTTCCGCCATGCCGTAGATGGTGCCCCCTGCGGCGAACAGCGCCATCAGGATGGGGATCATCCACTCTTCACGGCCACGCAGGCGATCGGTGACGCGCTCGATACCCGCATCGATGGCACCTGTCTTGGTCACGATGCCAAGGAAGCCACCGATGATCAGGATGAAGAGGGAGACGTCGATGGCGCCAGCCTCATAGGTGTCGTGGTTGTAGAGACCGTCGATGGGTGCCAGCAGCACGTCGACGATCCCCTGGGGATTGGCATCCACCAGTTTGTAGGTACCGGCCACCGGCACTTCCTTGCCGAGGGCCTCGTTCATGGTCATCTCGTATTTGCCGGCCGGCACTATCCAGCTCAGGGCGGCCACCAGGGCGATCAGCACAAACAGTATCGTGTAGGCTGACGGGAACTTGAATTTGGTCATGGTCCAGCTTCCTTCTGTGGGTGTGGTATCCATGCAGGCTGCGGGTCGTAGGGTTGGAGGTATTATGCCGCTGTCACATGGTTGAAAAGCCGGGGGTCACCCCCCGGCACCACTGACGACGTCAGTCGCCCAGCGTAGCCACCATCACTGCCTTGATGGTGTGCATCCGGTTTTCCGCCTCGTCGAACACGATGCTGTGCTCGGATTCGAACACGTCCTCGGTCACTTCCAGGCCCTTCATGCCATATTTGTCGGCCACTTCCTTGCCCATGGTGGTCTCGTCGTTGTGGAACGCCGGCAGGCAGTGCATGAACTTCACATCCGGGTTCTTGGTCGCGTTGATGACGTCCATGTTGACCTGATACGGGGTCATCAGCTTCACCCGTTGATCCCAGGCTTCCTTCGCTTCACCCATGGAGACCCAGACGTCGGTGTAGAGGAAGTCGGCACCCAGCACACCCTCTTTCACGTCTTCGGTCAGGTGGATGCGCGCACCGGTCTCTTCGGCGATGAGGCGGCAGGTGGCAACCAGCTCCTCTTCCGGCCAGAAGGCTTTCGGCGCCACCAGACGGATGTCCATGCCCATCTTGGCGGCACCCACCATCAGGGAGTTGCCCATGTTGTTGCGGGCGTCACCCAGGTAGGCGAACTTGATCTGATCCAGACGTTTGCCCTTGCCGTGCTCCAGCATGGTCATGAAGTCCGCCAGGATCTGGGTCGGGTGGAATTCGTTGGTCAGGCCGTTCCAGACCGGCACACCGGCGTGGGCCCCCAGCTCTTCCACGATCTCCTGGCCGTAGCCGCGGTATTCGATGCCGTCATACATGCGGCCCAGCACCCGGGCGGTGTCCTTCATGGACTCCTTGTGACCGATTTGGGAACCGCTCGGGCCGAGGTAGGAGACTTGCGCGCCCTGGTCGAAGGCCGCCACTTCAAACGCACAACGGGTGCGGGTGGAGGTCTTCTCGAAAATCAGGGCAATGTTTTTGCCGGTCAGGTGTTTGCGCTCATAGCCACCGTATTTGGCCTTCTTCAGGTCGATGGCCAGATCGATCATGTATTGGATTTCGCGCGGGGTGAAGTCCAGCAGTTTCAGGAAGTTACGGTTACGCAGATTAAAAGCCATGATGAGTTCTCTCTATATTTGTTCAGACCAATTTGGGCAGTGTTGTTAACTACGCAGTTGTTCAGGCCAGAGCATTGGCTCAGGCATTGACGGTATTAGTGGCAACGATATTGGTGCCGGCTTCGCCCCTGAGGATGGCCAGACCATCTTCCAGGGAACCGATCCCGACCATGCCGCCGGTCGCCTTGACGAATTCGCAGGAGGCCTCGACCTTGGGCCCCATGGAGCCTGCATCGAACTTGACCCCGGCCAGCTCGTCCGGGCTGGTGACCCGCAGCGGACGCTGGGTCGGCTTGCCCCAATCCAAGTAGACGGCATCGGCGTCGGTCAGGATCAGCAGGGCGTCGGCCTTGATCTGCTTGGCCAGGTAGGCGGCAGACATGTCCTTGTCGATGACGGCCTCGATGCCGGTCAGGCTCTGGCCATCCCAGGTCACCGGGATGCCGCCACCACCGGTACAGATGATGAGGTGGCCCTGGGCGATCAGGGTTTCGATGGCGTCGCCTTCGACGATGCGCTGAGGTAGCGGGGACGGCACCACGCGGCGGAAGAACTTGCCGTCAGCCTTGACCGACCAGTGCTTCTCTGCAGCTAGGGCGCGGGCCTCCACTTCTTCATAAACCGGGCCGATAAACTTGGTCGGGTTGACGAACGCCGGATCCTCGGGGTCGACCTGGACCTGGGTCAGCAGCGCGGTGACGTTGCGGCTCGGCATCAGGTTCTTCAGCTCCTGGATCAGCATGTAGCCGATCATGCCCTGGGACTCGGCACCCAGCACATCCAGGGGATAGGGAGAGACCTTGGTGTAGGCGCTGTTCTGCAGGGCCAGCAGGCCGACTTGCGGGCCGTTGCCGTGCACTAGCACCACGTTGTACTCCTGGGCGATCAGGGCGATGGTCTTGGCGGCGGTGGCGATGTTCTTGCGCTGGATGTCAGCTTCAAGCGGCTCGCCACGACGGAGCAGGGCATTGCCACCCAGGGCGACGACGACAGTTGGTTTTTTCATGGTGTTACTCTCGAGTCTTGGTGAGTGTGGCGCCAGCCTCTGCCGGCGCCACGCCGTCTTGTCAGATGCCGTCACGTTCCATCGGGCAGCTCATGCAGCGGGCGCCGCCGCGACCACGTCCCAGCTCTTCACCCGGGATGGGCAGCACAGTGATGCCAGCCTTGTCGTACTTCTCGTTGGTGTAGGTGTTGCGCTCGTAACCCACCACCACGCCGGGGCGCACGGTCAGCACGTTGTTGGCGTCGTTCCACTGCTCGCGCTCGGCCTCGAAGCTGTCGCCGCCCGTGGTGATGAGCTTGAGCTGATCCACCCCCAGCGCCTTCTCGATGGCGGTCACGAAGTAACCCTCTTCCTTGATGTTCATCCCGGTGGCGCCACCCGGGGTCAGGCTCCAGCAGTTCACGTCCTTGCGGATGACTTCCGGATAGACGGAGAAGGTGTCTATGTCCATGTGGGTCATGACGGTGTCGAGGTGCATGCAGCTGCGGTGTTTCGGCAACTGCATGGCGATGACCTGCTTGGCCTGACCGTGTTTGAACAGGCCGCGGGCCAGGTGTTCCACCCCTTGCGGCGTGGTGCGCTCGGACATGCCGATGAGCACGGCGCCGCGGCCGATGACCAGGACGTCGCCCCCCTCGATGGTGGAGTTGTCGTAGTCGCGGTCTTCGTCACCGAAGTACTTGATGAAGTCCTGGCCGGCGAACTGCGGGTGCCAGCGGTAGATGGCCTTCACATGGTTGGTCTCGCGGCGACGGGCGGCCTTGGCCATGGGGTTGATGGAGACGCCGCCGTAGACCCAGCAGGAAGTGTCGCGGGTGAAGAGGTGGTTGGGCAGCGGCTCGATGATGAAATCGGTCGGGGCGTGCATGCCGACCACCATGTTGACGCCGCTGTAGGGCATCTCGGAGTAGGTCAGGCCGCCGGAGAGGATGCGGGCCAGCTCGCGGTGCGGCATGTCGGCCAGGAAGCAGCGCACGTCGTTGGCCAGCGCGGTGCCGAGGCGATAGTCGGAGACCTGATGCTGCAGCAGCCAGGTTTTGGCTTCCGGTACATCCAGGGTTTCCGCCAGCAGGTTGGTCAGCAGGAAGACTTCGACATTCTGATCGCGCAGCACCTGAGCGAATTTGTCGTGCTCCTGACCGGCGCGTTCCACGGACAGGACGTCATCGAACAGCAGATCCTGGCAGTTGGAGGGGGTCAGACGCTTCAGACTGAGGTTGGGGCGGTGCAACATGACGCGGCGCAACTGGCCAACTTCAGAACCTACATAAAATTTGCTCATGATGATATTCCGTCTAGCAGTGGTCCCTGCGAGTGATTGAATAGATTCCTTCTATTCAGGCTCGTGGCTAAGGCGGGATATTCTTTATGTAGGGTATTCGGCTTATGTTCTATCCTGCCCTTGCCTTTCGACGCAGAGATTAGGACTGGAGGTCACATCAAACTTAGACATTGATCACATTCAACTCAGACTGCATAAATTCCGGAGTTAATTTATGACGGAGTGTACATAAACGATATTTGCCCCAGGGTCGCCATGGCATAAACAAGCAAAAAACGCCCGTAAAATCCCGGTAAGATAGCGTTTTCATTCATTTTGATTATCCATAAAGAGATAGCTTTTATTTTAAAATCACTTGAAAATCAAAAAGATAAAATAATCCACTTCAGTTTTTGAATTTTTTATATCTCTCCATGAATTTATCGTCATTCACTCCCCTTGAGTTCACCACATAAATAGTCACTTTCGCCATTCCGGTTGAATAATCCATCTTTTGTTCCAGATCATGGCATTTGCGCCAAGTCGCACGGCAGGCTTCGCGCCCACGGCTTTCACGCCATGTCTTTTATATGGATATGCATTTTGGACGCATCCCGGCGGGAGTTTTCTCATCAGCGCCATTGCAGCCTGGATTCAAAGTTTTTTCATTAGTTGAATTTATTGCAGCGCCTTGCACCAACCCGTGGTTCGCCTTAACTCAGAAAGTGATCGGGATCACACGCTTTTCTGTCATCAAGGAGATAACCATGAAGATCAAGTCGCTGTTTCTGCTCGTCGCCCTGGTCCTGCCCATGGCCCCGGCCCTGGTCCACGCCCAGGGCGCCCCCGCCATGCCGCTGGTGGTATGCCATGTCGACCAGGCACCCCAGATGCTGGTGCCCGCCTACCTTTGCCAATGGTATGGCGGCAGCCAGCACCACTGATCCTCCCACCCACGTCCTCTCACCCAAGGGGGGATGCACTCCTCTTGGGTGATGCCATTCCCTCGTTCGCCCTCGCCCCCATCCAGACCCGTCGCTTCACTCCCCCGGGATTGCCATTGGGCCGACACCACGCCCCTGGATGTCGGCTCCCGCATGCGCCCATCTGCGATCGACACCGGTAGCGCCGACTTTTCTGAACCCCAGGTAAACGGCCTGTGAGACATTCGCCATTACATGAGTGAGTAAAACGCCATAAAAATTCTCGCCATAGTCGGAAGATAAGCGTGAAAAAACCACAAGCAACACTGACAACACAATGATTAATAACAAAATAATGTCTATATCATTTCGCGAGAAACGAGTTGAGAAAAAACGTTTTTCAACATGCCGTTGTCGCCCTGCGTGAAATCCTTATAGTTACTCCTGCACGGACGCAATGAAGTCGGTCAGGAAGACTGGCTGCCAGGGTTGGGCAAATGGACTCACCACAGGATGTGGTAAAGGACACCTCCCAGGACGGAGAAAGTGCGACGGGAAAGGATGACTCGTCAGGCCATGATGGCTAAAGGACACCCCAAAGGATTGGGAAGGGGAAACCTAAAGGAAGAGGTATAGTCAGGGATTGCAGGGAGCAACTTCGTTCAAGGATATGAGCGATAAGACTATCGGGGGCGACGCAAGTCGCCCCCATCTTTTTTGGGTATTTTTCACGTCTGCCCGCTGAGGGGTCACCCCGGCCACGGCATTGCTGGCCAGGGTACCCGGGACTCGCCCAGCCGGCGCTATTCCAGCCGGAAGTGCCCCACTATCTCCCGCAGCCTGTCATAGGTGCGCTGCATGGCATTCGAGCTGTCCACGGTGCGCTCGCCATTCCCCTTGAGCTGGGTGATCACCTCGGCGATGGCACTCATGTTGCGATTGATCTCCTCGGCGACGGCACTTTGCTCCTCCGCGGCCGTGGCGATATGGCTGATGAGATCGTTGATCTCCACCACTTCTCCCGCCATCAGATCCAGTGACGCATTCACCTTGCTGGTGTTTTCCGCCGCATCCTGGCAGCTCTGTCGGGTGTTGCCCATGGCGGCCACCACGGTCTGGGTACCCCGTTGCAGCCGGGTCAGCATGGTCTGGATCTCGGCAGTGCTCTTCTGGGTGCGTCCCGCCAGAGAGCGCACTTCGTCCGCCACCACCGCAAACCCCCGCCCCTGCTCACCAGCCCGGGCTGCCTCGATGGCAGCGTTGAGGGCCAGCAAGTTGGTCTGCTCTGCGATGCCACCGATGACCCCGAGAATCGAGCCTATCTGCTGCACATCCTGCTGCATGGCTTCGATGGAGTGTGCCGTGGCCTCCACCTCCGTCACCAGCGCAGTGACGCTGGCCATGGCCTGATCCACCACCTGACGCGACTGGTTGGCCAGTTGCTGGCTCTGGCCGGTCAGCTGGGCAGTATTGGCCGCGCTCTCCGATACCGAGACGGCAGTACGGCTCATCTCGTTGATGGCGGTGACCACCTGTTCGGTCTCCCGCACATGCTCCGCCAGCAGGCCCTGGGCCGACCCCGTCTGCCTCGCCAATGCCGATATCCCTTCATTGAGCTGGCCGCTCGCTTGTCTCACCTCCCCCATCATGCCCTGCAACTGCTCGATGAAACGGTTGATGCCCGCCGAGATCTGGCCGAGATCATCCTTGCTGGTCACCGTGAGCCGGCGGGTCAGATCCCCATTGCCCTGGGAGAGCTCCTGCACCAGGTCGCGCAAGGAGAGGATGGGTCTATAGGCCAGGTTGAGGGCCACCATGGAGAGGGCCAGTACCAGCGCCGCCACCCCGAGCAGGGCCAGGGTGATCTTGCCGTTGAGCGCCTGGGTCATGGCCCGGATATAGTCGAGATCCACATAACCGGTCAGGGTCCACTCGCTGCCGCGAATATCCAGCTTGTTGGGGCGGCTCTCGCTCTCTCCCTGGGGCTTGCTGCTGTAGAGCACCTGTCCCTGGCTGTCGGTGAGGGAGAAGTAACGCCCTTCCCCGCTTACCTTGGTCAGCAGCGTCTTGAACTCGCTCATGTCGAGGTAGTAGAGGTAGGCGGAGTCGGCACCGCGCGGCACCAGGATGGAGATGACGGGTTTGCCGTCCAGCTGCTCCAGCGGGCTGACGGTGATCTGGTTGTTGGCGGCGGGGATCAGCTTGCGCAGTGCGTCAACCCTGGCCTTGTCGTCGATGACCCCGTTCGCGTCGAATGCCATGTCGCCAATGAGCTTGACGATGTTGTGAAAGCCGGTCTCCTGCAGCGCCTTCTTGACGCTGGTCACCCCGAGGTTGAGGTTGGCGGCCAGCAGCACCTTCTGGTTGATGTCACCCGCTAGCTTCTCCCTGACCAGGGTGATCTGCTCGTTGATGTTCTGGGTAGCCTGGGTGCGGATGTAGCCGCTGATGAAATGGTTGACGCTGAACCAGGCGGTACCGATGGTGACCAGAATGGCGAGCAGCAACAGCACGTTGATTTTGACTTTGAATGCCATGGTATGGGTCCCTCCAAAGAGAAAGGGCCGGGATGACCCGGCCCTCCCTGCCAATGCTTACTTCTTCTTGGCGTACTTCATGGAGTCCAGGGCTACCGCCAGGATGATGATGCCGCCCTTGATGATGAACTGCCAGTAAGGGCTGACACCGATGTAGGTCAAACCATAGTTGATCAGCGTGAAGATAAGTACGCCGGTGATCACACCCGCGACAGTTCCCACACCGCCGGCAAACGAAACGCCCCCCACCACGCAGGCCGCGATGGCATCCAGCTCATACATGAAGCCGAGGTTGTTGGTGGCACTGCCGATCCGCCCCGCTTCCAGCATGCCGCCGAAGGCGTAGAAGACACCGGCCAGGGCATAGATGACCACCAGGTTGACGGCGACGTTGACACCGGACACCTTGGCCGCTTCCGGGTTGCCACCGATGGCGAAGATGTTCTTGCCAAAGCGGGTCTTGTTCCACAGCACCCAGACGAAGACGCTGGCGATGGCCGCATAGAAGGTCAGGTACGAGAGCTTGAACCCGCCAATCCGGATGAAGCCCTGCGCAAAGTTGGAGAAGCGAGGATCAAACCCGGCCACCGGAGAAGCCCCCACGGAGTCGAAATAGAGGGAGTTGATGCCGTAGACGATGATCATGGTGCCCAGGGTGGTGATGAAGGGCGTCACGTTCAGGTAGGCGACGATCAGGCCGTTGACCAGACCAATCAGGGCCCCCACCACGCACACCAGCAGGATCACCGCCGGAATGGGCACCTCCCCCAGGGTGGGGAAGACCTTGTTGACGTTGGTCAGGGCCTGCAGCATGGTGGCCGCGATCAGCGCCGCCAGGCCGACCTGGCGACCGGCCGACAGGTCAGTACCCTGGGTGATGATGATGCCCGCCACCCCGAGGGCAATGATGACCCGTACCGAGGACTGGGTCAGGATGTTGCTGAGGTTGGTGAGGCTGAGGAAGGAAGGCTCCTTGATCACGATGATCATGAGCAACACCAGCAACACCACATAGATGCCGTTCTCTTTGAGCGCCTGCATCAGATTGAAATTTTTAGCCGACTCCATAATGTCTTCCTGTCTTTATAGGTACAGAGATGCCAGGCGCAGGATCTCGCTCTGGTCAGTTTCTTTGGTGTTGACGATCCCCGCGACCCGGCCATTGCTCATGACCATGATGCGGTCCGTGATGCCGAGCAGTTCCGGCATTTCGGAGGAGATGATGACGATGCCCTTGTCCTTCTTCGCCAGCTCCAGGATGAGCTGGTAGATCTCGAACTTGGCGCCGACGTCGATACCCCGGGTCGGTTCATCCAGCATCAGGATCTCGGGCTGGGTCAGCAGCCAGCGACCGATGATCACCTTCTGCTGGTTGCCACCGGAGAGGGAGCCGATCTGGGTCTGCTGGGTCGGTGTCTTGACCCGCATGGAGTCGATGACCCACTGGGTATCGCTCTTCATCTTGTTGTCGCTGAGCAGCCCCATGGATCCCTTGTAGTTGTCCATGTTGGCGATCAGGGAGTTGAAGGCGATGTCGAGGCGTGAATAGATCCCGGTGGAGCGGCGCTCCTCGGTCACCAGGGCGAAGCCGTTCTGGATCGCCTCGTGGGCGTTGTGGTTCGCCACCTCTTTGCCGTGCAGCTTGATGGTCCCTTCGCTGCGATCGCGGATGCCGAACAGGGTCTCCACGATGTCGGTGCGCTTGGCCCCCACCAGACCGGCGATGCCGAGGATCTCCCCCTTGTGCAGGTTGAAGGTCACGTCCTTGATGGAAGGCTGGTTCTTGGCCGTCAGGTGCTCGACCTCGAGGATCACCTCTTTGGGCTGGTTGGTTTTTTCCGGGAAGCGCTGGGTGAGCTCGCGGCCGACCATCATGCCGATGATCTGATCCATGGTCATGCCCTGGAGGGGCTGGGTCGCCACCCACTGGCCATCCCGCAATATGGTGATCTCGTCACAGAGCTGGAAGATCTCTTCCATCTTGTGGGAGATGTAGACGATGCCGCACCCCTTCTCCTTGAGCTTGTTGATGATCTTGAAGAGGTGGTTGACCTCTTTCTCGGTCAGGGAGGAGGTGGGTTCGTCCATGATGACGATCTTGGCGTCATAGGAGAATGCCTTGGCAATCTCGATCATCTGCATCTGGGAAACCGACAGGGTGCCGACCTTGACCCTGGGGTCGATGTCGATGTCCAGCTCCTCGAAGATATGCTTGGTGTCCTGATACATCTTGCCGTGGTCGACAAACAGTCCCTTGGTGGGATAGCGGCCGAGCCACATGTTGTCCATCACGGTGCGTTGCAGTACCAGGTTCAGCTCCTGGTGCACCATGGAAACGCCATTCTCCAGCGCCTCTTTGGACGAGGTGAAGTTGATCTCCTGTCCCTTGAAGAAGATCTTGCCCTGATCCTTCTCGTAGATGCCGAACAGGCACTTGAGCAGCGTGGACTTCCCTGCGCCATTCTCGCCCATCAACGCATGCACAGAATGAGGACGGACCCGTAAATTGACATTATCGAGTGCCTTGACGCCAGGAAAGCTCTTACTGACGTCAATCATCTCCAACAGCCATTCTGATTGTTGCCGTGTTGTCATATCAGCCATCACATCTGGTTGAAAAGAGGGCAAGGGGATCTCCCTTGCCCTGAGGGGAGGAATTACTCGAATTGGGACAGGTTGTCTTTGTCTACGCCCACGTAGGCAACGCGGACGACCTTGTTGTCGATCTTCCAGTTGGTGCCTTCACCGGCCGGCTTGCCTTCGGCCAGGTTCTTGGTCAGCTCGAAGGTGGCCTTGGCCTGGTTGGCCGCATCGTTCAGCACGGTACCAGCCATGGCACCGCTCTTGACCATGGCCAGGGCTTCCGGCAGGGCGTCAACACCGAACACCGGGATGGCGGTCTTGCCCTGGGCCTTCAGGGATTCCACAGCGCCCATCGCCATGCCGTCGTTGTTCGCGATGACTACTTCGATCTTGTTGGCGTTCGGACCGGAGATCCAGGCGTCCATCTTGTCCTTGGCCATGGCGGTATCCCACATACCGGTATCCATGTGCAGTTGCTCGGTCTTGATGCCGCCATCGTTCAGGGTCTTGACGACGTAGGTGGTGCGTGCTTCCGCATCCGGGTGGCCAGGCTCACCCTTGAGCAGCACGAACTGGATGACGCCATCCTTGTTCAGATCCCACTCGGGGTGCGCTTTCCAGTGCTTGGCGATCAGCTGGCCCTGGATGATGCCGGACTCCTTGGAGTCGGTGCCCACGTAGTAGGCCTTGTCATAGCTGGCCAGGTCGGCCGCGCTCGGTTCCTTGTTGTAGAAGACCACGGGGATCTCGTCCGCACGGGCTTTCTCAATCACGACAGGGGCCGCCGCCGGGTCAACCAGGTTGATGGCCAGGGCCTTCACGCCCTTGGCCAGCAGTACATCGATCTGGTCGTTCTGCTTGGACTGGTCGTTCTGGGAGTCGTTCATCAGCAGTTCCACACCCGGGGTGGCCGCCGCTTCTTTCTCGATGGCCTTGCGCACCACGGCCATGAAGTTGTCGTCGTACTTGTAGACGGTGACCCCGATACGGGTATCGGCCTGGGCTTGGGCTCCCGCCATCAGTCCCATCAGCAAGGTGGCAACTGTCGTGAGTTTTTTCATTGTTATGCTCCGATCTCTATCTGTTTTTTGTAGGGAATGCTGTACACCGTTTGAGCTGGCGCCAGCCTAATGTAATCAGTTTGTTGTGAGGCGGTCTGTGATCCTGGCAACAAAATGAAAACGTTTACACTCTGTTACATAGCCGTAATATTGTTAAAAATTAAATAGTTACGTGAGAAACTGCCTTTGGGTCTCGCCATCTCGCGACGGCGGGTCCGGCTAGCGCAGACGGCAGTGCCACTGATAACGACCCGGCAACAGCCAGAACTCGGGCCGCACGCTCTGGCTCCAGGAGTCGTCGCCTCCCACCCCCATGTGGAAGCCATCGAGGCACAGGTGCGTGCCCCCCAGAGCCACCAGATCGGTCTGGTGACGGGCTTCGGTCAGCTGCTGCTGACTGTAGCGGCTGACACTGAAGTGGAAGCGCCCCTCCACCACCAGATCCCCCAGTTGCAGTGCGCGGGTATCGCAGCGCAGCCCGTTGTCGGTCGGGAAGACATAAGGGGTGTGCAACGCCTCGATGGGCAATTGCCAGCGACCGAGATCGGCGGCGAGCCGGCGATCCGGGTAATTCTCGTGGGGGCCAAGCCCCAGCCAGCTCACCGGGGCACCTTCGGCCGGTTCATCGGCCAGCCAGAGCCGGGCACCGATGCGCGGCAGGGAGGGCATGTCGGCGGCCATCTCCACCTCGATGGCGAGGTGCATGGCGCCCTCCCCGTCCACCCTGTGATGCCAGCGGGTCAGGATCTTCGGTTCGTCACCCACGAAGTAGCCGTGGTGCGCCGTGATGAGACCCAGCTCCGGACTCGGCTCCAGGCCGAGACAGCGGTGCTGCAGATCATTGAGTCCGGCCTCCTGCCAGCGGGCAATCCAGGCGTTGGGATCGGCGTGATCCGCCTCGCTGGTGCCGATATCGTTGTCGAGCGGCGCCCGATAGAAGTGATCGGCGATGGCGTCGCGCAGCCGTTCGCGGCCCTGTTTCTGCCAGCTGACGATGCGACCACTGGCCTTGTCGAGCTGCCACAGGGAATCTGCGGCGCCAAGCACCCAGTGATCGCGCTGCTCGGTCAGGCTGACCGCCGGGCAGGCCGATGGCAGCGCCAGGGGCGCGGGCAACAGGCATTGCTGGCGAGCCACCTCGTGACCCGCTCCGGCCCAGGCCGTGGCGGTGGGCTGCACGATGGCGAGATCCAGCCAGGCGAGCGCCCCCGGCGCAAAGGCCGGCAGTTGCTCCAGCAGGGTCAGCGTCACGCTCCCCCGGGGGGCCAGCTCGAGCGGGCATTCACCCTGGCTCACCACCACGCCGTCTTCACACAGACGCCACTGCAGGCGTTCGTTGTCCGTCTCGCGGAACAGGTATTCGCTGCGGATCTCCACCGTCAGCGGCTGGCGACCCTGCAGGGTCAGAACGAAGGGCTGCTGGGCACGCCGGGCTTCAAACAGGGAGGGATGGGGGGTGCGATCGGGGAACAGCAGGCCGTTGCAGCAGAACTGGCGATCGTTGGGAGTGTCGCCGAAATCGCCACCATAGGCCCAGAAATGGCGGCCATCGTCGGTCTGCTTGTCCAGCCCCTGATCGACCCAATCCCAGACAAACCCACCCTGCAGCCGCGGATGATCGCGAAATGCCTGCCAGTAATGGGCATAGCCCCCCAGGCTGTTGCCCATGGCGTGGGCGTATTCGCACAGGATCAGCGGCCGGGTCTCTTCCGGCAGGCCGATCCACTTGGCCAGTGCCCACTTGGGCACCGCCGGGAAGGGTTGATCCTGATGGGTACGGGCATACATGGGGCAGATGATGTCGGTGGCCGGGGTGTCGGCCCCGCCCCCTTCGTACTGCACCGGGCGGCTGGGGTCCGCCCCCTTCACCCAGCGATACATGGCGTCGTGGGCCGGGCCATAACCGGATTCGTTCCCCAGAGACCAGATGATGATGCTGGGGTGGTTGAAGTCCCGGGCCACCATGCGGGTAACCCGCTCCAGGAAGGCGTTGCTCCAGGCGGGATCCCGCGCCAGCCGCCCCATGGGGGTCATGCCGTGGGTCTCCAGGTTCGCCTCGTCCACCACATAGAGGCCGAGCCGGTCGCACAGGCGATAGAGCTCGGGGTGATTGGGATAGTGGGAGCAGCGCACCGCGTTGAAGTTGTGCCGCTTCATCAGTAGCAGATCCTGCTCCATGTCGGCCGGGGTCACCACGTGACCCGTGGCGGGATGGTGTTCATGGCGATTGGCACCACGAATCAGCAGGGGTTGGCCGTTGACCCGCAGCAGGCCGCCACGGATCTCCACCGCCCGAAAGCCCACGTCATGGGCCTCGCTCTCGAGAGTGCTTCCCTGCTCGTCCAGCAGGGTCAGGGTCAGGCGATAGAGGTGTGGAGTCTCGGCGCTCCACTTGTGTGGCGCCGTTACCGTCAGCCACAACTCGGCGCGATCGTCATACACCCCTTTCTCGTCGATGGCCTGGGTGCCGATCCGCTGGCGCAGGGTCGCCACCCGCTCGTCGCCATCATAGAGGTTGGCCTCCACCGACAGACCGGCTCCGTTGGCCGCCTGCAATTCAACCTTGAGGAGGGCATCCCGGTAGCAGGCGTCGAGCTCGGGCGTCACCCGGATATCCATCAGATGACGGACCGGTTTGTGCAGCAGGCTGACGGAGCGGAAGATGCCGCTCATGCGCCACATGTCCTGATCTTCCAGATAGGAGCCGTCAGACCAGCGCAGCACCAGGACGGCGAGGCGGTTGGCCCCGGCCTGAAGGAAGGGGGTCAGATCGAATTCCGCCGGCAGCCGGCTGTCCTGGGAGTAACCGACCCAGCGGCCGTTGCAGAAGAGGTGAAACGCGCTGTCCACCCCGTCGAAGATGATCCGGGTCTGCCCCTCGGCCAGCCAGTCCGCAGCAACGGTGAACTCGCGGGAGTAGCAACCGGTGGGGTTCTCGGCAGGCACCCGGGGCGGGTCGCAGGGAAAGGGGTATTTGATGTTGGTGTAGATGGGCACATCCGTGACGGGCCGCGCCCCCGGGTAGGCCGCAGCCAGTTGCCAGTTGCCCGGCACCTTGATGGGGCAGGCATCCGGCAGATCCTCCACCAGCCACTGCTCCGGCACCCGCTCCGGGGCCTCGAACCAGGAGAACTGCCACTCGCCGTCCAGCAGCAGGCGGGAAGGTGACAACCCCCCCATCCTGGCTTCCCCTTCACTGCGCCAACTGGACAAGGGGGTATGGGCTGGCAACCGGTTCACGGCGGTGATCCCCTGGGTCTGCCAATCCTGACGGGCCACTATCTCCCTGAGCATGCTTCACTTCTCCCTGCATTCACGCTGAAAACCACTGCAGTGTAGGAGAGTTTTGCCCGGTGATCGGCGATCCCGCTCACACAGATGTAAACGATTACACTCATTTTGTTAAGTAAAACGGAGTAAAAATCGGATAAATCCGGGTAAATGACCCCATGGGGGAAAAAGCGGACCTTCGGAAGGGCAAAAGATGCCCGGGAGTGTGAAACCGGGAGGCAATGGCCGAGCCAGCGGAGCAAGCCATGGCAAAGACACTACATCGCGCCCCCCTCGCCTCATCAGGTGCTGGAGCGCCCCAACCCGGTTCTGGGCACGCAGCCCGGTCTCTCGAAGGAGTGTGCAGAGGCCACGAGAGCCCCTGCCCGGCGCAGAGAAAAGCCATGGCGGGTGTCTGGCAGGATCTGGCCGGAAGTGAGGCTCGGCAGGCCGGGGGAGAGGAGCTCGTGGCAGACGAGCGGGAAGAGCAGCCGAGTTCAGCAGGCAGGGAGTGTGAGGGGACGGTTATCACTCCTCAGACAGTCCTTTATGGTCTGCGCTAGCCATGCTTTCAGCTATCCGTCTGAGCTACTCATAGTCTGAGCTATGGGGGCGCTTTATATGCTGCAGCCCGGGTTCGCCAGGTGCAGCGCTTGCGCCGACGGGGCGCAAGCGCTGCGATCAGGACCTGACGGGAGCGACCGAATGGCGGTTGATCAGGGTGGGGGTATAGATGCGGCTCTGCACCGATTCGCTCTCCCCTGCGGCGAGTTGCAGCGCCAGCTTGGCCGCCTGGGCCGCCATCAGCTCGATGGGATAGCGCATGGTGGAGAGCTTGGGCCTCAGGTATCTGGCGTAGATGATGTCATCGAAGCCCACCACCGAGACCTCTTCCGGCACCTTGAGGCCGTTGTCCGCCAGCACAGAGATGGCCCCTGCCGCCATGGCGTCGTTGTAGGCCACCACCGCCGTGATGGGCAACCCCTTGGCCAGCAGGTTGAGCATGGCGCGCTCACCCCCCTCTTCATTGGGCATGCCGCTCTCCACCAGCTCGGGATCGGCGAAGACCTCCGCCTCCGCCAGGGCATCCTGATAGCCCTGATGGCGCAACAGCGCATCCTCGATGGCGTGATCCGAGCTCAGGAAGGCGATATGGCGGTGGCCGAGATCCAGCAGATGACGGGTGGCGGTCGCCGCACCCTGGCGGTTGTTGAGAGCGATGCAGCGCCCCCTCAGACTCGGAATGTCGCGGTTGATCAGCACCATGCCGGGGGCGCGCAGGGCGTAGTCGACCAGCTCCTCGTCGCCAAGCGCCTTGCTGTGCACCACCAGTGCCTCGCAGCGTTTGCCGATGAGCAACTCGATGGCCTCCCGCTCCTGCTGGGCGCGGTGAAAACCATTACCCATCAACAGGTGCAAGCCCTGCTCCACCGCCACCGCCGCGACCCCTTTGACCAGGGCGCCGAAGAAAGGATCCGCCACGTCGCCCACCACCACTCCCATGGTGTCACAGGTCTGGCTGACCAGGGCCCGCGCGTTGGCGTTGGGGGTATAGCCCAGCTCGGCCATGGCCTTCAGCACCACCTCGCGGGAGGCGGCACTGGCCTTGGGTGAGTTGTTCATCACCCGTGAAACCGTTGCCACTGACACATTGGCCAAACGGGCGACATCCTTGATGGTGCTCATGCTGTTTTCACTTATTTCACGCTGCAACTGGCCGCATTATACCGTTCAATGTCACTGATAACAGGGGGAAAAATCAGAACTTGCCACATTGGTCGATGAAAACAAGTGTAATCGTTTACACATATTTGTTAAGCAGCTCACAGTTTGCCCGTCAGCCCCTCGGCTAGACTCCTGCTCAGGCTTTCCTGATGCGAGGAGTTGAGGGTGGAACAACGGATGAAAGTACTGGTCACCGGCGGTTGCGGCTACATCGGCAGCCACACCTGTCTGGCCTTGCAGGCCGCAGGCATGGAGCCCGTGGTGGTAGACAACCTCTGCAACAGCAAGGCGAGCGTCCTGACCCGTGTCGCCGCCATCAGCGGGCGCGAGCCCCGCTTCTACGTGGGGGACATCCGTGACCCGGCCCTGCTGGATCGCATCTTCAGCGAGCAGCACATCGACGCCGTGATCCACTTCGCCGCCCTCAAGGCGGTCGGCGAGTCGACCCGCATCCCGCTGGACTACTACGAGAACAACCTGAGCGGCACCCTGGTATTGCTGCAGGCGATGAAACGGGCCGGGGTACGCAATCTGGTGTTCAGCTCGTCGGCCACCGTCTACGGCGATCCCGCCAGCACCCCGATCCGGGAAGATTTTCCCCGCAGCGCCACCAACCCCTACGGCCGATCCAAGCTGATCATCGAGGAGATCCTCGAGGATCTGCAGCGGGCCGAGCCCCACTGGAGCATGACCCTGCTGCGCTATTTCAACCCCGTCGGCGCCCACGAGTCCGGCACCCTGGGAGAGGATCCCCAGGGCATCCCCAACAATCTGATGCCGTTTTTGACCCAGGTCGCCATCGGCCGGCGCGACTGCCTCTCGGTCTTTGGTAACGATTACCCAACCATCGACGGCACCGGGGTGCGCGACTACATCCACGTGATGGATCTCGCCGAAGGACACGTCAAGGCTCTGGAACACTGTGCCGGACGGGGCGGTGTCCACGCCTACAACCTGGGCACGGGCCAGGGCCAGAGCGTGTTGCAGATGGTCGCGGCGTTCGAGGCCGCCTGCGGTCGGCCCCTTCCTTACCGGATCGAGCCACGGCGCCCCGGCGACATCGCCGAGTGCTGGGCCGATCCCGCCAAGGCCGCTCGGGAACTGGACTGGCACGCCAGCCGGGATCTCGCCGCCATGTGCGCCGACAGCTGGCGCTGGCAGTCCGCCAACCCCAATGGTTACGAGGCGTAGGCCCTGGCCTGCGCCTTCGGATGTATTCAACTCACAGACTGGAGTGATGATGTTCAACCCCGTTGATCACCCCCACCGCCGCTTCAACCCGCTCACCGGCCAGTACGTGCTGGTCTCCCCTCACAGGGCCAAGCGCCCCTGGCAAGGCCAGGTCGAGAAGGTGAGCCTGGCGCCGAGCCAGGCCCATGATCCCGACTGCTTCCTCTGTGCGGGCAACACCCGGGTGACCGGCGATATCAACCCCGACTATCAGGGCACCTTCGTCTTTACCAACGACTTCGCCGCCCTGATGCAGGACACCCCGGCCGCCGACGCGGCGCCGGATCCCCTGCTGAAGCTGGAAGCCGCCCGGGGCACCAGCCGGGTCATCTGCTTCTCGCCGGATCACGGCAAGACCCTGCCCGAGCTGCCCCTGCCCGCCATTGAAGGGGTGATCACCACCTGGATGGACCAGGTGGCCGAGCTCTCTGAACAGTGGGAATGGGTCCAAGTCTTTGAAAACAAGGGCGCCGTCATGGGCTGCTCCAACCCGCACCCTCACGGCCAGCTCTGGGGCAGCGACTTCCTGCCCAACGAGATTGCCCGGGAAGAGGCGCACCAGCGCGCTTGGCTGACCGAACACGGCCGCCCCCTGCTGCTGGACTATGTGGAGCGGGAGCTGGCGGATCGCTCCCGCATCGTGGTGGAGACGGCCCACTGGCTGGCGGTGGTGCCCTTCTGGGCGGCCTGGCCGTTCGAGACCCTGCTGCTGCCCAAGGCCCATGTCCCCTCCATGCTGGATCTCACCCGGGAACAGCAACAGGACCTGGCCATCGCGCTCAAGGAGCTCACCAGCCGCTACGACAACCTGTTCCAGTGCAGCTTCCCCTACTCCATGGGCTGGCACTTCGCCCCGCCCCGTTCCGACTGCCCCGAGGCGTGGCAACTGCACGCCCACTTCTATCCGCCCCTGCTGCGCTCCGCCACGGTGCGCAAATTCATGGTGGGCTTCGAGATGCTGGCCGAAACCCAGCGCGATCTCACCCCGGAACAGGCGGCGGAACGGCTGCGCGCCCTCAGTCCCATCCACTACAACGACCAGAACCAGGCCAACGAGGAGGCCCTATGACCCCTAGCCAGCGCGTCAGCGCCGTGTTTGCCGAGCAGTTTGAGCAACAACCCGACCTGCTGGTACGGGCTCCAGGCCGCGTCAACCTCATCGGCGAGCACACCGACTACAACGATGGCTTCGTGCTGCCCTGCGCCATCGACTACGAGACCTGCGTCGCCATCGGCCTGCGCGGCGACAACCTGGTCGAAGTGATCGCCGCTGACTACGACAACCAGCGCGACCGGTTCAGTCTCGATCAACCCATCGAGCACCACCCCAGCCAGCGCTGGAGCGACTACATCCGCGGCGTGGTGAAACACCTGCAGGCACGGGGCCACGCCCTGCGCGGCCTCAATCTGGTGGTCTCCGGCAACGTGCCCCAGGGGACGGGTCTCTCCTCCTCCGCTTCCCTGGAGGTGGCCATCGGCCAGGCCTTCAAGGAGGCCCAGGGGCTGGCCATCAGCCAGGCGGAAATCGCCCTCAACGGCCAGCAGGCGGAGAACCAGTTCGTCGGCTGCAACTGCGGCATCATGGATCAGATGATCTCCGCGAGCGGCAAGCAGGATCACGCCCTGCTGCTCGATTGCCGTTCCCTGGAGACCCGGCTCATCCCCATGCCCACCGATCTGGCGGTGCTCATCGTCAACTCCAACGTGCGCCGCGGCCTGGTGGACAGCGAATACAACACCCGTCGCCAGCAGTGCGAAACCGCCGCCCGTCACTACGGGGTCAAGGCCCTGCGCGACCTGGATCTGGCCACGCTGGAAGCGGGCAAGGCCGGTCTGGACGAGGCCTGCTATCGCCGTGCCCGCCACGTGGTCGGCGAGAACGCCCGCACTCTGGCGGCGGCCGATGCGCTGGCACAGGGCGATCTGGTGCGCCTCGGCGAGCTGATGGGCCAGTCCCACGCCGCCATGCGCGATGACTTCGAGATCACCGTGCCCCCCATCGACGGCCTGGTGGAGATCATCAAGGCCCGGCTCGGCAGCGAAGGCGGTGTGCGCATGACCGGCGGCGGTTTTGGTGGCTGCGTGGTCGCCCTGCTGCGCCCCGAGAAGGTGGCCGAGGTGATCGCCGTGGTGGAGGCGGAATACCCGGCCCGTTTCGGCCTCAAGGCGGACTGCTACGTCTGCCGTGCCAGTGCAGGGGCCGGCAGACTGTAACGCACGCCTGACAACGGGTGACGCCCCCTGCCCGGCACTCGCGACGCCGGCAGGGGGCGACGGGATCACGACGGGGAACCGCAAACCATGATGAGATTCGAGCTGGAAAACGAGGAGGGACTGCGGCTGCGCGGTCTCACATACGGGGCCACCCTCACCTCCCTCACCCTGCCGGTGGCGGGAGAGCGGCGGGAGGTGCTGCTGGGCTGCGCCGACGAGGCCTACCTCACCCAGCAGGTATGGCTGGGGGCCGTGGCGGGGCGCTTTGCCAACCGCATCGGCGGCGCCCGCCTTGAGCGGGAAGGCCAGTGCTGGACGCTGGACGCCAACCAGGGGGCCAACTGCCTGCACGGCGGGCGCGACGGGTTCCATCGCCGCACCTGGCAGATCAAGGAGCAGGAGGCGGACAGGGTCAAGCTGGCGCTCCTCTCCCGGGCGGGGGATCAGGGCTTTCCCGGCAATCTGAGGGTGAGCCTGGAGTATCGGCTGGAGCAGTGCGATCTGGTGGTCGACTTCTGCGCCAGCACGGACGCCCCTAGTCCGGTCAGCCTCACCAGCCACGCCTACTTCAACCTGGATGGCGGTGGCGACATCCGCCACCACACCATCAGCCTCGACGCCGACCGCTACCTGCCCACGGATGACCAGAGCCTGCCGCTGGCCATCGCCCCGGTGGAAGGCCCCTTCGATCTGCGCGCCCCCCGCCCCATCGGCCAGGCGTGGCTGGACCACCCCCAGCAGCAGTTGGCCAAGGGGTACGATCACGCATTTCTGCTCAACAACAGCGATTTTGAGCCTGCTGATGAGCCGTTTGGTGGATCCAATCAGCCATGGGCCGCCCGGGTGATCTCGGGGGATGGCAAGCTGACCATGGCGGTCTACACCAATCAGCCCTCCCTGCAGTTCTACAGCGGCAACTGGCTGACCGGCACACCGGATCGTCAGGGCCGACCCTACCGGGATTACGACGGCTTCTGCCTGGAGGCCCAGCAATTGCCCGACAGCCCGAACCGGCCCGCCCTCGGCGATCCCTGGTTGCTGCCGGGGCAGCGTTATCGCCACCAGACCCGTTATCGCTTTATTCCTGCCCCCTGACAGCCCCGCTCGGGCAGACGAAGGGGCCCGGGCGCGCCACCACGTCATGGCGGCCCCGGCCCCGATGGCACCGCCGAATCAGCCGGGGTGAGGCCCGCCGCAGGGCCCGTCGCTCCTCATTGCACACCAGCCCAAGGAACAGCACCGTGATGGATGACAACTACCTCGCCGCCCCCGACCGCTACCAGCGCCAGCCCTACCGAGCGGCGGGCCGCCACGGCCTGCGCCTGCCCGGCATCGGTCTGGGCCTTTGGCACAACTTCGGCGCCGGGAGCGATCCCGCCACCGCGAAGGCCATGGTGCACCAGGCGTTCGATCTGGGGATCACCCACTTCGATCTCGCCAACAACTACGGGCCGCCGCCGGGATCTGCCGAACTGACCTTCGGCACGCTGCTAAAGAGGAGCCTGGCTCCCTATCGGGACGAGCTCATCATCGCCAGCAAGGCGGGCTACGTGATGTGGGACGGCCCCTACGGCGATGGCGGCAGTGCCAAGTACCTCTTCGCCAGCCTGCACCAGAGCCTGCGCCGTCTGGGCCTCGACTACGTGGACATCTTCTATCACCACAGGCCGGATCCCCGCACCCCGCTCGAGGAGACCTGCCAGGCCCTGGCCCTGATGGTGCGCCAGGGCAAGGCGCTCTACATCGGCCTCTCCAACTACCCGGCCCCGCTCGCGGCCAAGGCTGCCGCCCGGCTGGCGGAGCTCGGCACCCCCTGCCTGGTCAACCAGCTCAAATACTCCCTGTTCCAGCGCGATGTTGAGCCCGACACCCTGCCGACCTGCCGGGAGCACGGCATGGGGGTGGTCGCCTTCTCGCCCCTGGCCGGGGGGCTGCTGAGCGATCGCTACCTGTCGGGCATTCCCGCGGATTCCCGCGCCGCCAGTGCCAGCCCCTTCCTCACGGCGGACCAGATCACCGAGGAGAAGCTCGCCACCGTCCGCGCCCTGCATGCACTGGCCCTGCAACGGGGTCAGTCCCTGTCGCAACTCGCACTGCAATGGGTGCTGCGCGACCCCGTGGTGAGCTGCGCCCTGATCGGCGCCAGCCATCCCCAACAGATAACGAGCGCCGTCGACGCCCTGGGGCAGCCCCCCCTGGACGATGATCTTCAACAGAAAATCCTGTCCATACTGGCCTGACAGCACAAAGAGATCATAAAACAGAGGTCAACTGGCGTGACTGACCTGTCAGAACGTGACGGGGCCGTCATGGCTTCTGACAGCATGCGGCAAGCCGCGCCCTGCATGGTCCGCCAGCGCCCTTTCCCGGCCGGAACAGGGCGCTGAAATCCCCAATATTCACTGGTTGCCCGCGCGATTTTCCGCCATCATTGGCCGCCCCGACCCGTTCGGGGTTGATTTTATCCAGACCCCATAACCAAGAGATCTGCACCATGACCGAATCCTACGCCCTGTTCGTCGCCTTTGTGCTGGGCATAGTGGAAGGCCTGACCGAGTTCCTCCCCGTCTCCTCCACCGGCCACATGATCATCGTCGGCCACCTCCTCGGGTTTGAAGGACCCAAGGCCGCCACCTTCGAGGTGGTGATCCAGCTCGGCTCCATCCTGGCAGTGGTCGTCATGTTCTGGCGCCGCCTGTTCGGACTCATCGGCATTCACTTCGGTCAGAAACCGACCCCGGGCCACGCGACCCTCTCCCTGGTGCACGTCATCCTCGGCATGCTGCCTGCCGTGGTCGTCGGGCTGGCTATCCACAGCTGGATCAAGGCCAATCTGTTCGGGCCGGAAACCGTGATGTATGCCCTGGTGGCCGGTGGCATCCTGCTCATCATCGCCGAAAAGTTCCGCCCCGCCGTGACCGCGGAGACCCTGGACGACATCAGCTACAAGCAGGCCTTCGGCATCGGCCTGTTCCAGTGCCTGGCACTCTGGCCCGGTTTCTCCCGCTCCGGCGCCACCATCAGCGGCGGCATGCTGATGGGCATCAGCCGCCACGCGGCAGCGGAATTCTCCTTCATCATGGCGGTACCCATGATGATCGCGGCCAGCGGCCTGGATCTCTACAAGAGCCGCGACTTCCTCTCCATGGCGGACTTCCCCATGTTTGCGGTGGGCTTCGTCACCGCCTTCGTGGTGGCCATGGTCGCCATCAAGACCTTCCTGGCGCTGATCCGTCGTCTCGACTTCATCCCGTTCGCCATCTACCGCTTCCTGCTGGCCTTCGTCGTCTACCTGGTCTTCGTGGCCTGATGGGCTGCGCCCCCAAGCAACACAAAAGGGACCCGAGGGTCCCTTTTTTCATGCCATGATACCGCCTCAGTCGCGCGGCAGCCCGCTATCGCCGAGCAGCCGTGATCCCAACTCAATAGAGGTGCTGGCTGATGCCGTTGAGCAGCCGTGACAGCCCCTTGGTGAACTGCACGGGGGCATCTTGCACCGTGTAGCAGAGGCAGCCGTCCGGGGTTCGGGGGCTGTGGGCGTGGCTGGCGTCGCGCCAGATGAAATCCCCCGCCTGATAGCGGGTGTCGCCATCCTCGATGGTGCCCGCCAGCAGCAGGGTCAGCTCATATCCCTTGTGGGTGTGCTCGGGGATCCGCCCCCCCGCTTCGATATGGAGCAGGTTGGCCCGCGCCCCCATCTCGTCCAGGGGCAGGCTGACCTGGCGGATGGCCCCGAGATGACGCCACCTGGGGGCATGATGCCGTGCCAATGCCCGCGGCAGCCGGTAACTGTGACCCGCCACCCTGAGCTCTGGCCTCGGGCTCTCGGGAAGGGCGAGCGCCGCCTCCGTCGCCACCGGCTGTTGCAGTATGCCCGCCAGCATGGCATCGAATCCGGCGGGCAGCGCCTCGTCCGGCGCGTCAGGGGCGAGATGCTGGCACGCCAGCGCCTCTTCAAATTGCTTCACCCGGGCGGCGCACTCGGGGCAGAACTCGCAATGGGCGGAGACACCGACGGCCAGCGGCAGAGGCAGCTCGTCGGCAGCGAAGGCGCGCAGCATGGGTTCAGTCGGATGGGTCTTAATCATGGCCTTGCTCCACTTGTTCCTTCAGTTTCTGTAGTGCCAGCCGCAGCCGGGACTTGATGGTGCCAAGGGGCACGCCGAGCCGGTCGGCCAGCTCCTGCTGGGAGAGCTCCTGCAGGTAGATGCCGCGCACCACCTGCTGCTGCGGCTCCGGCAGCGTGGCGACATAGTGGGCCATCTGGCGGGTCAGCACCGCGTCTTCACCGCCGCTCAGGTGCTCCTCTTCGGCCCGGAATTCCAGCAGCGGCCAGATCTCCTCGGCGCAGAGCTCCTCCTTGCTGGCGCGGCGGCGGCGCAGCATGTCAAAGCTCTGGTTGCGCATCACTGTGTAGATCCAGGTGGTGGCGGCGCCCTTGTCGGGGTGATAGAGCCGTGCCTTCTGCCAGACCAGCAGCATGGTCTCCTGCACCAGTTCCATGGCGTTGGCCTCGCTGCCGAGGTGGCGCAGCCCGTAGCTGCGGATGCGCGGCGCGAAGTGGTGGAACAGGGTGGCGAAGGCAGCCTTGTCGGCACGCTCGGCCACCCGGACCAGCAAAGATGTGAGGTCGCCGTCTGGGTTGTCCATGGGGGGCGATGTCCTGCGTGGAGCCGATTGTGGTTGGCCAGTATATGCCATTGCGCCATCCCTCGCGTGTGGTGTTCACCCCCAATACGGTGAGCGAGGAAAAAGGATCACCGGGAAGGGGAATTCAATGGCTCGCGACCAGCAGACCGCTCAGCAGGGAGAGGGTGGGCTGGTTGTCCTTGGCCGCCACCAGCCACTGCTTTTGTTCCACCGGGATGGGCAGCACCTCCAGCCAGCGCTGGGCGACCCAGCTCGCATCCTCCCAGTCCGGCTCCGGATAGAGGGCCGCGTACTCCGGATAGTCGTTGAACACGTCCTGCAACGCCTTGGCCAGGGAGTGCTGATCCGCCTGGAGCCTGCCGCTCTGCCAGGGGGGCAGGGGCTCCACCTCGCCGACCCGCAGACCGTCCTCTTCCTGCCAGAGATCCGTGATGCGCACCCGCTCCACCCCGAGTACCGTGATGCCGAGCAAACCATCGGGCAGCAGATCGAAATCAATGATGCGCACCCGGGTGGCGATGGGGTACATGTTGCGCAGCGCGTCGGGCTGGCGGGGGTCCAGCATGCAGAGCGCGAACTCCCGCTCCCGGGACTCGGCGATCATGCGCTGGTATCTGGGCTCGAAGATGCGCAGCGGCATGATGCCGCCCGGCAGCAGGTGAGCGGAGAGTGGAAACAGTACCAGTGTCATGGGAATCATCCTCCAACGGCGTCCTCAAAGGATACGACCGCCACGGGAAGCGGGATCATTCAGATCGAATAGGTATAAATAACCCTGTCATAATCAGGGGAAAATAGCCTGGACAAGCCGTTTCGTTATGCAGTAGAAATGGATAACCACCACTTACCCAAATCAATATCCTGCAATGTGGTGGAAAACGCAGTGAAATATCCGCCACACCTACGGGTGCGGGCCGTTCCTATAGTTTTCTCGGCCCGATGCGGGTAAAATTCACGCCCTTATCCAGTCAGTCACTTTTCGACGCGCAACCTCGGTGGTCAGTTATGAAAGAGCATATTCATCATCTACTTGAACAAACGGTAGCCAATCTCAAGTCCGCAGGCGTCCTGCCCGCCGACCTGGAAGCCCGGGTGCAAGTAGACCGATGCAAGGAGAAGGCTCACGGCGACCTGGCCACCAACCTGGCCATGCTGCTGGCCAAACCGTCCCGCAAGAATCCCCGCGAGCTGGCCGCTGCCATCATCGAGCACCTGCCTGCCTCCGATCTGATCGCCAAGGTCGAGATCGCCGGCCCCGGCTTCATCAACTTCTTCTTCGACCCGAGCTGGCTGGCCGGTCAGGTGGAAGCCATGGTGACCTCCGACAACGCCAACGTGAAGCTGCCGGCGCCGCAGACCGTGGTGGTGGACTACTCCGCCCCCAACGTGGCCAAGGAGATGGCGGTGCACCACATCCGCTCCACCGTGCTCGGTGACGTGGCCGCCCGCGCCCTCGAATTCCTGGGCCACAAGGTGGTGCGTGCCAACCACATCGGCGACTGGGGCACCCAGTTCGGCATGCTGATCGCCTATCTGGAGAAGATGGCCAACGAGCACGCCTCCGACATGGAGCTCAAGGACCTGGAAGCCTTCTACACCCAGGCCAAGCGTCACTATGACGAAGACGAAGCCTTCGCCGAGCGCGCCCGCAACTACGTGGTGAAACTGCAAGGTGGCGATGAGTACTGCCGCACCATGTGGAAGAAGCTGGTCGACATGACCATGGAGCAGAACCAGCGCAACTACGACCGTCTGAACATCTCCCTGTCCAACAAGGACATCATGGGCGAGTCCATGTACAACGACATGCTGCCGCAGATCGTGGCCGACCTGAAAGCCAAGGGGCTGGCGGTCGAGAGCGAAGGCGCCACCGTTGTCTTCCTGGACGAGTTCAAGAACAAGGATGGCGAGCCCATGGGCGTCATCATCCAGAAGAGCGACGGCGGTTTCCTCTACACCACCACCGACATCGCCTGCGCCAAATACCGTTACGAGAGCCTGGGCGCCGACCGGGTCATGTACTTCATCGACTCCCGTCAGCACCAGCACCTGATGCAGGCCTGGACCATCACCCGCAAGGCGGGCTATGTGCCGGAGTCCGTGCCCCTCGAGCACCACGCCTTCGGCATGATGCTGGGCAAGGACGGCCGTCCCTACAAGACCCGCTCCGGCGGCACCGTCAAGCTGGTTGACCTGCTGAATGAAGCGGAAGAGCGCGCCAGCGCCCTGCTGGAGAGCCGCAACAGCGACCTCTCTGCCGAAGAGAAGGCCCAGGTGGTGCACGCCATCGCCATGGGCGCGGTCAAGTATGCGGATCTCTCCAAGAACCGCACCACCGACTACATCTTCGACTGGGATCTGATGCTGTCGTTTGAAGGCAACACCGCCCCCTACCTGCAATACGCCTACACCCGTATCCAGTCCATCTTCCGCAAGGCCGGCGTCGATGCCGACACCCTGAGCGGCAAGGTGGTCCTGAGCGAAGACGCCGAAGAGACCCTGGCCCAGAAGCTGATCCAGTTCTCCGACGCGGTCAACGGCGTGGCGGACAAGGGGATGCCGCACCTGCTCTGTACCTATCTGTACGAGCTCTCCGGCAACTTCATGACCTTCTACGAAGCCTGCCCGATCAACAAGGACGGCGTGGACGAGGCGACCCGCCAGAGCCGTCTGCTGCTGTGCGCCGCCACCGCCAAGGTGCTCAAGCTGGGCCTGGGCGTGCTGGGCATCCACACCCTGGAGCGCATGTAATAGATGGCGACCCGGGATTACGTCGGCAACAGCCCGAGACGACGGGCGGGTGGCCGTAACATCAAGAAAGCGGCCCCTCGCCGCTTTCCTGTTATCCCGGCACTGCTGGCCGGGGCCCTGGTCGTCGGTTTCGGCGCCTTCCTCTACCTCATCAACGGCAAGGGCGCCGATGCCCCCACCATCGAAGAGCAGGTGAAGGCCAACAAACCCAAGGCACAGGGCAATACCCTGCCCCAGGAGAAGTGGAGCTACATCGAGCGGCTGGAGAACAAGCAGGTGGACATCATAGAGCCGCCGCCCCAGCCGGGCGTGCTGCCGCCCCCGCCCGCCGAGACCATGACCCTGCAACCGGAGGCACTGCCCAAGCCGGTCGCGACCGACATTCCCCAGCCGGGAACCCCCATCGGTCAGGTGAAGCCCTATCAGCCGCAACCGGTGCAACCGGCCAAGCCGGCCACCGGTGCCCCGGTCGCCAGCGCCCGGGAGCAGGTGATCGACCAGAAGGCCGAGCGTGAGCGGATGGAGCGGGAGATCCGCGCCGAACTGGAGCGGGAGCGTGCCGAGGCCGCCAGGGCCAAGGCGGCGACCCAGACTGCACAGACCGCAGCCGCCGACGGCGGTCGCTACATGATGCAGTGTGCCGCCCTGCGCTCCCAGGATTCCGCGGAATCCCTCAAGGCGCGTATCGCCTTCACCGCCGGGCTCTCCTCCAGTCTGCAGGTGGTGAACGGGGCCGGTGGCGCCGTCTACAAGGTGATGGTGGGCCCCTTCAACGGCAAGGCGGCGGCCGATGCGGCCAACCGCAAGCTGCAGGGCTCGGGCATCAGCGGCTGCATCCCCAAGAAGGGGTGATCGCCGCGTCCATGCACAGGGCCGGGTGGCAACACCCGGCCCTGTTTCTTTTGGCGCCATCCCGCGCCCACCCGATCCCTCCCCCGCGATCCGTGCTCGACACAGGCTTGAAAAGCCGTTTTGCCATCCCCATCTTTTCCTCCATGCACAGTCAGGCCGTCATTCGGCTCAAGCGAGGTAAGTAAAGTGACTACCATAGTTTCAGTTCGCCGCAACGGTCAGGTCGTCATCGGTGGCGATGGCCAGGTTTCTCTTGGCAACACCGTCATGAAGGGCAACGCCCGCAAGGTTCATCGCCTCTACAACGGCAAGGTACTGGCTGGTTTCGCCGGCGGCACCGCCGACGCCTTCACCCTGCTCGAGCGCTTCGAAGCCAAACTGCAGGCCCATCAGGGCAACCTGGAGCGCGCCGCCGTGGCGCTGGCCAAGGACTGGCGCACCGATCGCGCCCTGCGCCGCCTCGAGGCGCTGCTGGCCGTCGCCGACGAGCACAAATCCTTCATCATCACCGGCAACGGTGACGTGGTGCAGCCGGAGCACGATCTCATCGCCATCGGCAGCGGCGGCAACTTTGCCCAGTCCGCCGCCATCGCCCTGCTGGAGAACACCGAGCTCGACGCCAAGAGCATTGTCGAGAAGTCCCTCAAGATTGCGGGCGACATCTGTGTGTTCACCAACGGCAACCACACCATCGAAGTGCTGGATTATTCAGCTAAATAAGTCGGCGCAATAGGGCCGCCAAATAAGGCCGCCAGCCAAACCCCATTTTCCAAGGGGTGGGCCCTGCCCGCCCCGGATACAGGAACGCCATCATGTCCGAGATGACCCCGAGAGAAATCGTCCACGAGCTGGACAGACACATCATTGGTCAGGCCGACGCCAAGCGCGCGGTCGCCGTCGCCCTGCGCAACCGCTGGCGCCGGATGCAGCTCTCCGAGGAGATGCGCCACGAGGTGACCCCGAAGAACATTCTGATGATCGGCCCGACCGGCGTCGGCAAGACCGAGATCGCCCGTCGCCTGGCCAAGCTGGCCAACGCCCCCTTCATCAAGGTGGAAGCGACCAAGTTCACCGAAGTGGGCTATGTGGGCAAGGAAGTGGACAGCATCATCCGCGATCTGACCGATGTCGCCATCAAGCTGGTGCGCGAGACCGAGATGGAGAAGATGAAATACCGCGCCGAGGAAGCCGCCGAAGAGCGCATCCTCGACGCCCTGCTGCCCAACCCGCGCAACAGCTGGGGCGAGGAAGAGAAAGCCGACAACTCCAACACCCGCCAGATCTTCCGCAAGAAACTGCGGGAAGGTCAGCTGGATGACAAGGAGATCGAGCTGGATCTGGCCGCCTCCCCCATGGGTGTCGAAATCATGACCCCGCCGGGCATGGAAGAGATGGCCAACCAGCTGCAGGGGCTGTTCCAGAACCTGGGCCAGAACCAGAAGAAGAAGCGCAAGATCAAGGTCAAGGAGGCCATGAAGGCGCTGATCGAAGAGGAAGCGGCCCGCCTGGTCAACCCGGAAGAGCTGAAGCAGAAGGCCATCGCCTCCGTCGAAAACAATGGCATCGTCTTCCTCGACGAGATCGACAAGATCTGCAAGCGCGGCGAGAGCTCGGGCCCGGACGTTTCCCGTGAAGGGGTTCAGCGCGACCTGCTGCCGCTGGTCGAGGGCTGCACCGTCAACACCAAGCACGGCATGGTCAAGACCGATCACATCCTGTTTGTCGCCTCCGGCGCCTTCCAGATCGCCAAGCCGTCTGACCTCATCCCCGAGCTGCAGGGCCGTCTGCCGATCCGGGTCGAGCTGACCGCCCTGACCACCGAAGACTTCGAGCGCATCCTGACCGAGCCGAACGCCTCCCTGACTGATCAGTACAAGGCGCTGATGGCCACCGAAGGGGTCAACATCGAGTTCACCCAGGATGGCATCCGCCGTCTGGCCGAAGCGGCCTGGCAGGTCAACGAGCGCACCGAGAACATCGGTGCCCGTCGTCTGCACACCGTGATGGAGCGGCTGATGGAAGACATCTCCTACGACGCCTCCGAGAAATCCGGCGAGACCTTCGTCATCAACACCGACTACGTCAACGCCCACCTCGGCAAGCTGATTGAAGACGAGGATCTGAGCCGCTTCATTCTGTAACCGGTTGATCGATAACGAGGAGCTGAGCGGTTTACTATCCTGCTCAATCCCATAGCAAGACGCCTCCCCTGTGGAGGCGTCTTCGTTTTCAGCGTTCTCCCGACTCGCAGCCGTCCCGGGCCACATCACCCTGCACGGCACGCTCCTCCCTTCCCGCCAACCAGAGCGCACTCATCAGCAGCAAGGCCGTCAGGGCGAAGGTGACCCGGGTGGCAAACGCCAGCTCGTCCGCCGTCGCGAGGGGGAGATCGGGCCGCCCTACCAGGGCGGCGAACAGGCCCCCCAGCCCCGCCGCCCCCGTCAGCTGGCCCAGGTTGCGCGACAGGGTCAGCAGCCCGGCCACGGCGCCACGGCTCGCCCCCTCCGCCTCCCCCACCACGGCGCTGTTGTTGGCGGTCTGGAACAGGGCATAACCGGCGGTGAGCAGCAGGATGGGCAGCAGGTAGCCGAGGGGCCCGAGCGCCCTGTCCAGCAAGGCCAGCAAGACGGCGGCCACCACCATGAGTCCCAGGCCGAGGCGCACCACAGGGTTCGCCCCCACCCTGTCCACCAGCCAGCCGGCGGGCATGCCGGACAGCGCCGCCAGCAGGGGGCCCATGGAGATCATCAGCCCCACCGTCCCCATGTCGAGGGCAAAGGCGCCGTGCAGGTAGAAAGGACCGATCAGCAGCGTCGCCACCATGACGCTGGCCACCAGCGCACTGGCGATGATCCCGCCTCTTCGCCTGGACGCCCCCAGCAGCGCCAGGGGCAGCAAGGGGCGACGGGCGCCCGAGTCGGCACGTACGAAGAGCGCCATGGCGACGAGCGCCCCTATCCCCGGCCAGACCCCGAGCGGGCTGCCCCGGGTCAGTGCCAGCCCGTAGCAGAGCAGCGCCGTCACCAGCAGCAACAGACTGGTGAGCGGGAGACCTCCCTCGGCAGAGCCCGCCTCATCCCGGGGCAGATCCCGCCAGGCACACCCCAGCGCAAGCAACGTCAGGGGGAGCAGCAGCAGGAAGGGAGCCTGCCAGCCAAATCCGCCGATCAACAGGCCGCCAAAGGAGGGGCCGAGCGCCGTGCCGCAGGCCGACAGGGTGCCAAGCAATCCCATGCTCCAGCCCCGTCGGGCTGGCGGCACCAGCTCTCCTGCCATGGCCAGCGAGAGCACCAGCATGCAGGCCGCACCCGCCCCTTGCAGGGTGCGAGCGGCAATGAGCCAGCCGATGGAAGGGGCCAGGGCGCACAGCAGGGAAGCCAGCGCAAAGACCCCGGTCCCCCAGAGCAGCAGGCGACGCCGCCCCAGACGATCCCCGAGCCGGCCCGCCACCACCGTCAGACTGGTGATCCCAAGCAGGTAGGCCACCAGCACCCATTGCAGGCTGGCGAAGGGCACGCCGAAGTCCTGCCCCAGGGCAGGCAGCACCAGGTTGGCCATACTGCCCGCCAGCATGGGCAGCAGGGTGGCGAGCCCGAGCCCCGCGAGGCCAAGACGGCGCGTCACAGGAGGGGAAACAAGAAGTGGTGTGGACATGGCAGTCTCTCCGGCAAGTGATGATGCACTCAGGCTAGCGGGGGAGATGACAAGGCGGAAGACGCACGGATTGCAGCTTATAGTTGCATCAGACGCCATATGAAGAGACGGCAACTCGGGTATCATGAAGGGGTCGGCCCGTCAGGCGCCGCCTGCGAGGAGACGACCATGACCCCGGATTTCAACCTGCTGATCACCCTGGATGCCCTGCTGGAAGAGGGCAGTGTGGCGGGCGCCGCCAGACGGCTAGGCCTGAGTGCTTCCGCCATGAGCCGGGCCCTGGCAAGGCTGCGGGAGACCACGGGGGATCCGCTGCTGGTGCGGGCGGGACGCGGCCTGATCCCCACCCCCCGGGCGCAGATCCTGCGGGATGAGGTTGCCCGCCTGGTTCAGGAGACCCGGGCCGTGCTGCGCCCCCAGCAGGAAGTAGACCCGGCGAGCCTGGAGCGCACCTTCCGCCTGAGATCCAGCGACGGCTTCGTGGAGGCGGTGGGCCCCGCCCTGCTGGCGCGCCTTGCCGTCGAGGCCCCCGGGGTGCGGCTCCACTTTCTGGCCAAACCCGACAAGGAGAGCGGCCCCCTGCGCCGTGGCGAGCTGGACTTCGAGACCGGGGTGATCGGCGCCACCACGGCCCCTGAGCTGCGCACCCAGGCCCTGTTCCAGGACCACTTCGTCGCCGTGGTGCACCCGGACCACCCCCTCTGCGACGGCACCCTGACCGTGGCGCGCTATGCCGCCGCGCGCCACGTGCTGGTCTCCCGCCGGGGCCAGCCTCACAGCCCCATCGACGAGATCCTCGCAGGCCAGGGGAGGCGGCGCACCATCACCACCCTGGTTCCCGGGTTTGCGACGGCGCTGGCCCTGGTCAGGGAGAGCAATCTGGTGGCGACGGTGCCGCACCTGCACTGCGCCAGCCTGCTCGGCGATCTGGTCACCCTGCCCCTGCCCTTCGCTCTGCCAGGGATCCGGGTCGCCCTGCTCTGGCACCCCAGTCAGGATGCCGATCCGGGCCACCGCTGGCTGCGCGCCCTGATACGGGACACCTGCGCCCGGCCCCCCTATCACACCGGGACCACCGACACCCCCTGATCCGGGTCAGGCAGCTCCCGGCTCCATCACCAGCCTCTTGTGGCCCGGGCACCCGCACCCGGGACCAGAAGCGCCTTTCACCACCCCGTCACACCGACATGCCCGTGGCTTGGGCACAAGCGATGGATCCTTCCCCCTGCCGGACGGGGATCACGGCCCCTCAGAGCGGGGCGGATCACATTGCGAGCAAAAAGATCCTGTCGCCCGCTTCCGCATTTTTTATACGGTCGTATAATTGCGTACAAAATGCATACACCAGGAGCACCAGCCAGATGCACCCCACCCGTCAGAAACTGCTCGATACCGGCCTCGCCATCGCCACCGAGAAGGGGCTGCGCGGCCTGACGGTGCGCGAGCTGGCGGCGGCGGCCGAGGTGAACCTCGGCTCCTTCGTCTATCACTTCGGCAACCGCGACGCCTTTATCGACGAGTTGGTCGAGCTCTGGTACGCCCCCCTCTATGACGAGCTCAAGGCGGTGGCAGCCAAAGGCTCCTACCCCTCTGCCATCGCCATGTTCGAGGCCACCATGGAGGCGCTGATCGGGCTGGTGGCGCGCCAGCGCGGCTTCATCAACCACCTGTTTGGCGATGCGCTGGCGGGGGAAGGGGCGGCCCAGCGCTTTCTGCTCAGCCTGCCGCGCCGCCATCCCCTGCTGCTGATCGAACAGGTACGGATGGCTCAGGCGGAAGGGTCGCTGGTCGCCGGTCACCCGCTCCAGCTGATGATCTTCATCATGGGGTCGGTCGGCCTGCCGCTGGTGATCGCCGGCAGCGGTCGCCAGCTCGGCTGGCTGCCCGAACAGGCCGCCCCCTTTCTCAGCCAGATAGACAACCCCGAGGCCGCCAGACAACGGCTGGTATGGGCCCTGCGCGGCCTGCGCCCCACCGACATGAAAGAAGGAGAAACGGCATGAAACAACCCATCGCGATGCTAGCTCTGCTGCTGGCCGTTCTCGGTGGTGACCTCTGGCTGCAGAGCCATCCTCAAGGAGAAGCAGCATGAAACAACCCATTGCAATCGTGGCCCTGCTGCTAACTGTTATCGGTGGCTACCTCTGGTGGCAGGGGCGCCCGGCCGACGGATCCATCCTCTACGGCAACGTCGATATTCGCGACGTCAATCTGGCCTTTCGGGTCGGCGGCCGCGTCGATCAGGTGCTGGTCGATGAGGGGGATAGGGTAAAAGCCGGTCAACTGCTGGCCCGCCTCGATCCGGCTCCCCTCACCCACAGCCGCGACAGCGCCCGCGCCAATCTGGCTGCACTCACTGCCGCCAACGCCCTGATCCACAAAGGCTATCGCAGCGAAGAGACCGACCGCGCCCGGGCCGCACTGGCCGCCGCAGACGCCGCTGCGCTGGAGGCCGACCAGCAGTGGCGCCGCCAGAGCGCATTGGCCGCCACCGGCGCCATCTCCCGCGGTCAGCTCGATACCGCCCGCTCCCAGCGGGATCAGACCCAGGCGCAGGTGCGCTCCGCCCGCGAGCAGCTCGCCCAGCTCGAAACCGGCTACCGCCCGGAAGAGATTGCCCAGTCCGATGCCCAGCTGGAAGGGGCCAAAGCGGCGCTCGCCAGTGCCGAACTGGCGCTGGCGGATGCCAGCCTGACCGCCCCCAGCGATGGCATCATCATCAGTCGCGCCATCGAGAACGGCAGCATGGTCCAGAGTGGAGCGACCGCCTTCAACCTCTCCCTGACCGCGCCGGTCTGGGTGCGCGCCTATGTGGAGGAGCCCTGGCTCGGCCACTTCCCGAGCGGCGCCAAAGTCACCCTCACCACCGACTCGCGGCCGGACAAGCCCTATCACGGGGTGGTGGGATTTGTCTCGCCCACCGCCGAGTTCACCCCGAAATCGGTGGAGACGCCGGACCTGCGCACTCACCTCGTCTACCGGCTGCGCATCGTGGTGCAGGACCCCGACCCGGCCCTGCGCCAGGGGATGCCGGTCACCGTCAGGCTGGCGCCATGAGCTGCGCCATCTCCCTTGAGGGACTCACCAAACGCTTTGGCGAGCGGGTCGCCCTCAACGCCATCTCGGCCACCATTCCGACCGGTGGCATCACCGGGCTGGTTGGCCCCGATGGCGCGGGCAAGAGCACTTTGCTGCGCCTGCTGGCCGGTCTGCTGATCCCCGAAGCGGGCACCATCCGGGTGCTGGGGCTGGATCCGGTGAGCGAGGGGGATCTGCTGCGCCAGCGCCTCGGCTACATGCCCCAGCAGTTCGGCCTCTACGAGGATCTCAGCGTGCTGGAGAACCTCACCCTCTACGCTGACTTGCGCGGCGTACTGGAGCCCGAACGCACGCCCACCTTCGCGCGGCTGCTCGCTTTCACCGATCTCGCCCGCTTCACCGCAAGGCCGGCGGGCAAGCTCTCTGGCGGGATGAAGCAGAAACTCGGGCTGGCCTGCGCCCTGCTCGGCACCCCGGATGTGCTGCTGCTCGACGAACCGGGGGTCGGAGTCGATCCCATCTCCCGCCGCGCCCTCTGGCAGATGGTGCGCGAGCTGGCAAAAGGGGGGATGACGGTGCTCTGGAGTACCGCCTATCTCGATGAGGCGGAGCTGTGCGACCACGTGCTGCTGATGGCGGATGGCGAGGTGCGCACCAGCGGCACCCCGGCCGATCTGATGGGAGCCATGGCCAGCCGCTGCTGGCTGCTGGAGGCGGGGCAACTGGATGGCCGCGAGCGGCGCGCCCTGCTGCGCCGGGCACTGGCTCACCCGGCGGTGATGGATGGCGCGGTGGCGGGGGAGCGGGTTCGCCTGCTGCTGCACCCGGGCATGACGCCCCCGCCGCTGGCGGAGCTGCATCTTGCCAACGGCGCCTTTCAACCGGCCCAGCCCCGGCTGGAGGATGCCTTTATCGACCTGCTCGGCGGCGGCCCCGGCGGGGAGTCGAGTCTGGCGGCGGGGATGCGGGAAGCGGAACTGCCGCAGGGGGTCTCCCCCGAGGCGGTGATCGAGGCGCGCCACCTCACCAAGCGCTTCGGCGATTTTGCCGCCACCGATGATGTCAGCTTTGCGGTGCGCCGCGGCGAGATCTTCGGCCTGCTCGGCCCCAACGGGGCGGGCAAGTCCACCACCTTCAAGATGGAGTGCGGCCTGCTGCGCCCGAGCGAGGGGCAGGCGCTGGTGACCGGCATCGATCTGGCCCACAGCCCCTCGGCAGCGCGCCAGCGCCTCGGCTACATGGCGCAGAAGTTCTCCCTCTACAAGCAGCTCACCGTGGCCCAGAACCTCTCCTTCTTCGCCGGTATCTACGGCTTGTTCGGCCGCCACCAGCAGACGCGGATCGATGCCATGGTGACTGCCTTTGCCCTCGCCCCCTGGCTCGATCAGAAGGCGGAATCCCTGCCGCTCGGCCTGCGCCAGCGCTTATCGCTGGCCTGCGCCCTGCTGCACGAGCCGCCGCTGCTGTTCCTCGACGAGCCCACCTCCGGGGTCGATCCGGTGACCCGGCGCGAGTTCTGGTCGCACATCAACGCGCTGGCCGACCACGGCGTCACCGTGCTGGTCACCACCCACTTTATGGATGAGGCGGAGTATTGCGACCGCATTGCCCTCATCTATCGCGGCAAGCTGCTGGCCCTCGGCACCCCGGACGATCTCAAGGGGCTGGCCGCCAAAGAGGCGGCGACCTCTTTGCCAACCGGCTCCTTGCCGACCTGTTCTTTGCCAACAATGGAAGAGGCCTTTATCACCCTGGTCGAGCGGGCCAGCGAGGAGGAAGCATGAGCATCAACCGTCGGCGACTGCTGGCCCTCTGCCGCAAGGAGACGCTGCAAATCGTCCGTGACCCGAGCAGCATCCTCATCGCCTTCATCATGCCGGTGGTACTGCTGGTGGTAATGGGTTACGCCATCAATCTGGATGTGGACCATCTGCGCCTCGGCATCTGGCGCACCGACAGCGGCGCCCCGGCGGTGCGGCTGGAGCAGGCCCTGCGCGGCTCTACCGCGCTGGAGATCCACAGCGGCCCGAGCAAGGAGTCCCTGCTCGCCACTCTGGCCCGTGGCGAGATCCGCGGCCTGCTGGTAATCGACGACGGCTTCTCCCGCGCGCTGGCCGGTCAGGGTAATGGCACGCCACAGGCGCTGCTGCTGACCGACGGCTCCGAGCCCAACACCGCCAACTTCGTCACCAACTATGTGCAGGGGATCTGGCAGGGGTGGCTCGCGGGCGAAGGGGTCGCCATGCCCGTGTCGATAGAGAGCAGCGCCTGGTTCAACCCGGCGCTGGTGAGCCGCAACTTTCTGGTGCCGGGCTCCATTGCGGTGGTAATGACCATCATTGGGGCCCTGCTCACCTCGCTGGTGGTGGCGCGGGAGTGGGAGCGCGGCACCATGGAGGCGCTGCTCGCCACCCCGGTCACCAAGGGGGAGCTGCTGCTCTCCAAGCTACTGCCCTACTATGGCCTTGGCATCATTGCCATGCTGCTCTGCCTGCTCTTCTCAGTGGCGGTGATGGGCGTGCCCTGGCGCGGCTCCCTGCTGCTGCTCTTTCTGGTCACCAGCGTCTTTCTCGGCAGCGCCCTCGGGCTCGGGCTGTTCCTCTCCACCGTGATGCGCAGCCAGTTCAATGCCGCACAGGCGGCGCTGATCGCCGCCTTTCTGCCCGCGGTGATGCTGTCGGGCTTCGTGTTCGAGATCGCCAGCATGCCGCCACTGCTGCGGGCCATCACTCACCTCATTCCGGCCCGCTACTTCGCGAGCTCCCTGCAGACCCTCTATCAGGCGGGCAGCGTCTTCTCGATCCTGCTGGTCAACGGTTTCTGTCTGCTGCTGCTGGCCGGTTTCTGGCTGGCCCTGACCGCCCGCAAGACGCGGCGCACTCTGGAGTAACCCATGCTGATCCGACTCTGGTGGCTGATCCGAAAAGAGCTGCAGGCCCTGATGGGCAATACCCAGGGGCGCTTTCTGCTCATCATGCCGGTGCTGCTGCAAACCGCCCTCTTCCCGTTCGCCGCCACTCTGGAGGTGACCGGCAACACGCTGGCCATCTACAACCAGGATGGCGGCGCCCAGAGCCGCGAGCTGCTGGAGCGCCTCACCCATATGCCCGCCTTCACCACCATCATTCCGGTGCAGGGCGAGGCGGGCATGACCGAGGCCATCACCGGGCAGCAGGCGCTACTCGGGCTGATTATTCCGGGGGATTTCTCGCGCCGGCTGGCGCGGGGCGAACCGGCCAAGGTGCAGCTGATCATCGACGGGCGCCGCTCCAATGGCGGTCAGGTGGCGGCGGGTTACATCAGCCAGGTGATCGCCCGCTGGCAAAGTGAGGGCAAGGGCCAACCCGAGCTGGCGGTACGCAACCTCTACAACCCCAACGTCGAGTTCCACTGGCATATCCTGCCGGCCCTGGTGGCCATCATCACCACCACGGGGTGTCTTATCGTCACCGCCCTCTCGGTCGCGCGGGAGCGGGAAGAGGGCACCTTCGATCAGCTGCTGGTTTCCCCCCTCACCGCAGGCTGGATCATGGCGGGCAAGGCGGTGCCCGGCATCATGGTGGCGGTGGGGCAAGGATGCATAGTCGCGCTGGCCGCCCGTTTTGTCTTTCACCTCCCCTTTGCCGGCAGCCTCAGCCTGCTGATGGCGGGCATGGTCTGCTACGGGCTGGCACTGGCCGGGATCGGGCTCTTCATCTCCTCGTTCTGCTCGACCCAGCAGCAGGCCTTTCTCGGGGTCTTCTCCTTCACCGTCCCGGCGGTGATCCTCTCGGGCTACATCTCGCCGGTGGAGAACATGCCGCAGGTGTTCCAGTGGCTGGCAGCCATCGACCCCCTCACCCACTTCATCGTGCTGCTCAAGGGGGTCTTCCTCAAGGGGTTCGACTGGTCGGCCGCCTGGCCCCTGCTCTGGCCGCTGCTCGCCATCGCCGGCGTCACCCTGTCGCTGGCGCTCGCCATGTTCCGCCGCCATATCGCCTGACGTGCCGCCTTGATCAGCTGATGCCGGTCTCGCCCAGTGCGAGACCGGCCTTTTTCCGACATAAGTTTTCACTCCCCGGCAGTTGGTAAACCGGGCTTACCCTCCACCATCCCTCACCCCGAGCTAACGCAGAAATCATTAACTGGTATACCTATTTTTGTATAGTACTGAATTTTCTCGAATTACCCCTAAGGAGATATATAAATAGACACTTGATTTGCATCAATCGCCCACCTCTGCCGACTGGGTAGCCTAGCCCCAGAATGATGTTTTATTACTCCAAACTTGAGGCAACTATGAGCAAAGTCAGACTGGTCGTTGTGGGCAACGGCATGGTGGGGCACCGCTTCATCGAAGAGCTGATCGAGCGGGCCGATCCGGGCCGCTACGAGATCACCGTCTTCGGTGCAGAACCCCGTCCCGCCTACGATCGCGTCCATCTCTCCTCCTACTTCACCCATCACACCAGCGAAGATCTCTCCCTCGTCAAACCCGGCTTCTACGACAAGCACGGCATCCGCCTGCTGCTCGGCGAAGCGGTGAAAAAAATCGACAGGGCCAACCGCGAAGTGCATTCCAACAAGGGCACAGTGGTCGAGTACGACAAGCTGGTGCTGGCCACCGGCTCCTACCCCTGGGTGCCGCCCATTGCGGGCAGTCAGCACCACGAGTGCTTCGTCTATCGCACCATCGAGGATCTGAAAGCCATCCGCAGTGCCGCCAAGAGCGGCAAGAGCGGGGTGGTGATCGGGGGCGGTCTGCTTGGCCTCGAAGCCGCCGGCGCCCTCAAGGCGCTGGGTCTCGAAACCCACGTGGTGGAGTTTGCTCCTGTGCTGATGGCCGAGCAGCTCGACGGTCAGGGCGGCCAGCTGTTGCGCCGTAAGATTGAATCCATGGGCGTGCAGGTACACACCAGCAAGAGCACCAGCGAGATCCTGATGCATGGCGGCGAGCAGGCGAAACACCGCCTCGCCTTTGCCGACGGCAGCCAGCTGGAAGTGGATGTGGTGGTCTTCTCCACCGGCATTCGCCCGCAAGATACCCTGGGCCGTTACGGTGATCTCGCCATCGCCGACCGTGGCGGCATCGTCATCGACGATCACTGCCTCACCTCCGACCCCGACATCTATGCCATCGGCGAGTGCGCCGCCTGGCAGGGCCGCTTCTTCGGGCTGGTGGCACCGGGCTACAAGATGGCCCAGATCACCGTCGACCATCTGCTCGGCGGCGACAGCCGTTTTGAGGGGGCAGACATGAGCGCCAAGCTCAAGCTGCTCGGCGTCTCCGTCGGCTCCATCGGTGATGCCCACGGCCGCACCCCGGGCAGCCACAGCTATGTGTTTCAGGACGATCAGGCCGGCGTCTACAAGAAGATCGTGGTGAGCGAGGACAACAGCCGATTGCTCGGCGCCGTGCTGGTGGGTGACGTGGAAGATTACGGCAACCTGCTGCAGATGATGCTCAATGCCCTGCCGCTGCCGAGCCACCCGGACACCCTGATCCTGCCCGCCTACGCCGGGGCCAAACCGACCCTGGGGGTGGATGCCCTGCCTGAGAGCGCCCAGATCTGCTCCTGCTTCGACGTCTCCAAGGGTGACATCGCCAAGGCGGTGGCCGAGGGCCACACCACCCTGGCCGCCATCAAGCAGCAGACCAAGGCCGGTACCGGCTGCGGCGGCTGCGTGCCGCTCATCAGTCAGGTGCTCAACGCCGAACTGGTGAAACAGGGCATCGAGGTCAACAACCACCTCTGCGCCCACTTCCCCCACTCCCGTCAGGAGCTGTTCCACCTGGTCAAGGTGGAGGGGATCAAGAGCTTCGACGAGCTGCTGGCCAAACATGGCCAGGGCCATGGCTGCGAGGTGTGCAAACCGACGGTCGGCTCCATCCTCGCCTCCTGCTGGAACGACTACGTGTTGAGCCCGCTTAACACACCTCTGCAGGACACCAACGACATCTTCCTCGGCAACATGCAAAAGGACGGGACCTACTCCGTCATCCCGCGCATGGCCGGTGGCGAGGTGACCCCGGAAGGGCTGCTGGCGGTGGCCGAAGTGGCCCGCGACTACAAGCTCTACACCAAGATCACCGGCGCCCAGCGCATCGGCCTGTTCGGGGCCCAGAAGGATGATCTGCCCGCCATCTGGCGCAAGCTGCTGGCAGCGGGCTTCGAGACCGGTCAGGCCTACGCCAAGGCGCTGCGCATGGCCAAGACCTGCGTCGGCAGCACCTGGTGCCGCTTCGGCGTGCAGGACAGCGTCGGCCTCGGGGTCTTCCTCGAGAACCGCTACAAGGGCATTCGTACCCCCCACAAGATGAAGTTCGGCGTCTCCGGCTGCACCCGTGAATGTGCGGAAGCACAGGGCAAGGATGTCGGCATCATCGCCACCGACGCGGGCTGGAACCTCTATGTAGGCGGCAACGGCGGCATGAAACCGCGCCACGCCGATCTGCTGGCGTCTGACCTCGACCGCGAGACCCTGATCAAGCTGATCGACCGCTTTATGATGTTTTACGTCACCAGCGCCGACAAACTGCAGCGCACCTCGGTCTGGCTCGGCAACCTGGAAGGGGGCGTCGACTATCTGCGCGAGGTGATCGTCGATGACAAGCTGGGGCTGGCCGAGACGCTAGAGCGCGATATCCAGACCCTCATCGACAGCTACGAGTGCGAATGGTCGCGCACCCTCAACGAAGAGGAAGCGCTCAAGCGTTTCAGCCACTTCATCAACAGCGACAAGCGCGACCCGGACGTTCAGTTCGTCGCCGAGCGCGACCAGCACCGACCGGCCACTCCGGCCGAGCGCATCCCCGTCTACCAGATCGAGGTGGAGACCAAATGATGAAACTTGCCTGCCAACTCAACCACATCCTGCCGGGCACCGGCGTCTGTGCACTCATTGAAGGTCGCCAGAATATGCCTGTTTCACTCGATGTGGAGGTTCAATCATGAAATTCGCCTGCCAACTCAACGACATCCTGCCGGGCACCGGCGTCTGCGCTCTGATCGAGGGTCGTCAGATCGCTCTGTTCCGCCCGAGCGCGGCCGCCGAGGTGTTCGCCATCGACAACCGGGATCCCTTCTTCACCGCCAACGTGCTGTCGCGGGGCCTGATTTGCGAACACGACGGCGAGCTCTGGGTCGCCAGCCCGCTCAAGAAGCAGCGCTTTCGCCTGAGCGACGGCCACTGTTTCGACAACCCTGAGATGTCGGTGCAGAGCTACCCCGTTGAAGTGCGCGACCAGCAGGTCTGGGTCGCCGTCTAACACCAGACCCCACCCCGGCCCTCCCCTTCACAGGGGAGGGAGCAAAAAGCCCCTCCCCCTTGACAAGGGGGAGGCAGGGAGGGGGTTAAAAAACAGTCAGGGCTGCCCGCGGGCGGCCCTCTTGAAGGAAACAAAGATGTATACCGAAACCATCAACAAGTGCGCCGCCAACGCGGCCCGCATCAATCGCTTCGAGCGCAGCGACAAGCTCGGCTTCTGGCTCAGCTCGGCCATGGCGGGGGCCTATGTGGGCCTCGGCATCATCCTCATCTTCACCCTGGGCAACCTGGTGGATCCCGCCATCCGTCCGCTGGTGATGGGGGCCACCTTTGGCATCGCCCTGACCCTAGTGATCATCGCCGGCTCCGAGCTGTTTACCGGCCACACCATGTTCCTCACCTTCGGGGTGAAAACGGGCAAGATCACCATGGCCGACCTGCTGCGCATCCTGCCGCAGACCTGGGCGGGTAACCTGATTGGCTCCATCGTGGTGGCGCTCATCTACTCCTACGGCGGCAGCCTGCTGCCGGATGCGGGCAGTCTGGCCCACAAGGTGGCGCTGGCCAAGACCCAGGCACCTGCCTTGACCCTGTTCATGAAGGGCGTGCTGTGCAACTGGCTGGTCTGCCTCGCCATCTGGATGGCGCTGCGCACCGAGGGTGCCGCCAAGTTCATCGCCATCTGGTGGTGCCTGCTGGCCTTTATCGCCTCCGGCTACGAGCACTCGGTCGCCAACATGACCCTGTTCGCCCTCTCCTGGTTCGGTGCCCATTCCGAGGCCTACACCCTGGGTGGCATCGGCCACAACCTGCTGTGGGTGACCCTGGGCAACACCGTCTCCGGTGCCCTCTTCATGGGCCTCGGCTACTGGTATGCCACTCCCAAGGCTGAGCGCCCGGTCGCGGTGAGCGACGCCACCACCACTGCCAGCCAGACCCAAACCGCCTGATCAGGAGGCCCCATGGACTACTTGCCCATCTTTTGCCGACTCGACAACAAACCCGTGCTGCTGGTCGGCGGCGGCGAGGTAGCGGAGCGCAAGGCGCGCCTGCTGCTGGATGCCGGTGCCCAGCTCACCGTGGTCGCGCCCGAGCTCGACCCCGAGCTGGCAGAACTGGCTGCCAACGGCAGCATCGAGTGGCTGGCCGGTGAATTCGCGCCGCAGCAACTGGCGGGCAAGTGGCTGGTGGTAGCCGCCACCGATCGGCGCGAGGTGAATGCCCTGGTCTACCAGAGCGCCAATATGGCGCGGATCTTTGCCAACGTGGTGGATGACCCGAAACGCTCCAGCTTCATCATGCCGTCGATCATCGATCGCTCGCCCCTGATGGTGGCCATCTCCTCCGGTGGCAAGGCGCCTGTGCTGGCTCGCTTGCTGCGGGAAAAACTCGAGGCCCTGCTGCCCCAGCATCTGGGCGCCGTCGCGGCCTTCGCCGGCAGCCTGCGGGAGCAGGTCAAGGCGCGCTTCGCCACCATGGGCGAGCGGCGCCGCTTCTGGGAGCGGCTACTCGGGGCGGACCGACTAGGGCAGGCGCTGGCGCGGGGGGATCACGCCTCTGCCCACCAACTGGCCGACAACCTGTTTGCCGACGAGAGCCAGAGCGCTGGCGAGGTGGTGCTGGTCGGTGCCGGCCCCGGCGATCCGGGTCTGCTCACCCTGCACGCCCTGCGCCAGATGCAGCAGGCGGACGTGGTGGTCTATGACCGGCTGGTCTCGGACGAGGTGATGGCGCTGGTGCGCCGCGACGCCAAACGCATCTTCGTCGGCAAGCAGGCGGGCAACCACTGCGTGCCGCAGGAGGGGATCAACCAGCTCTTGCTGGAAGAGGCGAAGAAGGGCCAGCGGGTGGTGCGGCTGAAGGGGGGCGACCCCTTCATCTTCGGCCGTGGCGGCGAGGAGCTGGAGACGCTTGTTGGTACTGGCATCGGTTTTCAGGTGGTGCCGGGAATCACGGCGGCCAGCGGCTGCGCGGCCTACGCCGGTATTCCGCTGACTCACCGCGATCACGCCCAGAGCGTGCGTTTCGTCACCGCCCACGGCAAGGGTGGCGCTCAGGATCTCGACTGGCCGCTGCTGGCCAAAGATCGGCAAACGCTGGTCTTCTATATGGGGCTCTCCTCCTGTGCCACCATCCGCGAACAGTTGCTGACCCACGGCAAGGCGAGCAACACCCCGGTGGCGCTGATCGAGCGCGGCACCCAGCCCTGCCAGCGGGTCATTCGTGGCACCCTCGATCAGTTGCCCGAGCTGGCGGTGGGGGTCGAGAGCCCGGCCCTCATCATGGTGGGATCTGTTGTGACCCTGGCGGACCAGCTTGCCTGGTTCGGGCAAGGAGGCGCCGCAGACGCGGCCCTGGCCTCGGCCTGATCGCTGCATCCATTCCAACGCCACCCTCGGGTGGCGTTTCTTTTTCTGCATTTACTGTCATAACCTGTTGTTTTAAGTCTGGTATCCTAAGGGGACTGTCCGCCGGATCACCGAATTCAGGAATTCTGCTTCATGTCCCTCCCCCCCAAGAACAGCGCCAAACAGCGTGAACACGACAGAGCCCGCATCCTCACGCTGCTGCTGGCCGATGACGCCCTCACCGAGAGCCTGCTCGACCCGCAAGGGGAGCAGGACGCAGAGCTTCGGGACCAGACCAGCGAGCTGACCCGGCTGGTCAACAGCCTGCCCGCCGCCGATATCGCCGATGCGCTGGAGTCCCTGCCGCCGGACGAGCGCCACGTGCTGTGGCAGCAGGTGGATGCAGACAAGCACGGCCAGATCCTGGTGGAAGCGTCGGAGACGGTGTGGGACAGCCTCATCAGCGGCATGAGCGACAAGGAGCTGCTGCACGCCCTGAGCACCCTCGACATCGACGACCAGATCTACCTGGGCCAGCACCTGCCCCGCAACCTGATGGGGCGGCTGCTCACCTCCATGGCGCCGGTGGACAGGGACAAGGTGCGGGAGGTGATCCGCTACGGCAAGCACACGGTCGGCGCCATGATGGACTTCGAGCTCATCACGGTGCGGCCCGATGTGACCCTGGCCACCGTCCAGCGCTATCTGCGCCTACGCGGCCAGATCCCCGAGAACACCGACAAGCTGTTCGTCACCGATCGGCGCAACCGGCTGCAGGGGGAGCTGCCCCTCACCGCCGTGCTGCTGCACAAGCCCGAAACCCTGGTGAGCGACGCGATGGAGAAGGATCCGGTCACCTTCGATCCGGAAGACAACGACGAGGCCGCCGCCCGCACCTTCGAGCGGGACGACCTGGTCTCCGCCGCCGTGGTGGATGCCAGGGGCAAGCTGATGGGACGGCTCACCGTCGCCGAGGTGGTGGACCTGGTCTATGAGGAGAGCGACACCGACCTGCGCCGGATGGGGGGGATCAGCGAGGAAGAAGACGTGTTCGCCCCCGTCTCCAAGGCGGTCAAGACCCGCTGGGCCTGGCTTGCCATCAACCTCTGCACCGCCTTCGTGGCATCGCGGGTGATCGGCCTGTTCGAGCACACCATCTCCCAGCTGGTGGCACTGGCGGCCCTGATGCCCATCGTCGCCGGGATCGGCGGCAACACCGGCAACCAGACCATCACCATGATAGTGCGGGCGCTGGCGCTGCAGCACATCCAGACAGGCAACGTCTCCTTCCTGCTGTGGCGCGAGCTGGGGGTGGCCCTGATCAACGGCCTGGTGTGGGGCGGCATCATGGGCATCGCCACCTTCCTGCTCTATCAGGATGCGGCGCTGGGGGGCGTGATGACGCTCGCCATGATCCTCAACCTGCTGGTGGCGGCGCTGATGGGGGTCATCATCCCCATGACCATGAGCCGGCTGGGACGCGACCCGGCGGTGGGGGCCAGCGTGATGATCACCGCCATCACCGACACCGGCGGCTTCTTCATCTTCCTGGGGCTGGCGACCCTGTTCCTGCTCTAGAGCCCGAGGCTGACCGCCTGCGGCTCCTGCCATGACGCGGGGCAGCTTTCGCGCAAAAACGGCATTTCCCGCCACTGGGCAAGGAATAGTCGTTGAAATGCCAACCCCACTCCTTATACTGGATCCACCTGTTTCCAGCGGTGGATCTGACACAATGGAATACAACACTTCAGAACTGTGCGACATCTATCAGGACATGGTGGATGTACTCGAACCCATGCTCTGCTCCTTCGGCGGCCGCGCCTCTTTCGGCGGCGTCATCACCACGGTCAAGTGCTTCGAATCGAACGGTCTTATCCGTGAACTGGTCAAGGAGAACGGCGTTGGTCGCGTGCTGTTGATCGACGGCGGTGGCTCCATGCGACGTGCCCTGATCGACAGCGAGATCGCCACCACGGCGGCGGAAAATGAGTGGGAAGGGATCGTCTGCTACGGTTGCGTGCGCGAAGTCGACATTCTGGAAGATCTGGATATCGGCATTCAGGCCCTGGCGGCCATTCCGGTGGGCGCCGACAGCAAGGATATCGGGGAAACCGATCTGCCTGTCAACTTCGGCGGCGTTACCTTCCTGCCGGATGACCACCTCTATGCCGATACCACAGGGGTGATCCTCTCCCCCGATGCCCTCGACATCGAGTAAATAGCGCTGAGTGAAAATGGGAGCCCTGGCTCCCATTTTTTATGCCCGCTGATGGCGGAAAAGACGCAAAAAAAGAGGGCCAGTAAACTACTGGCCCCTTAACTGGAAGCAATGTGAGCAATGTCGTGCCTTCACAAGAAGTCCATCACGTTGGAACAAATGAAGTCTTTCCCGGAAAACAAGGTAACAATAATCATTCTCATTTAACTGTGCAAGCCTTATTTGCGAAGATCGCAAAAAAATTGACCACCCATGGGGGTGGTCAATCTCATCAGGCTTGTCGCGTAGCAGCTTGCAGGCCAGCCAATCCGGCCTCCCCCACCAGCTTGCGGCTGAGATAGCGCAGCAGCACACCGTAGAGCGGCACAAACAACCCCAGACTTATCAGCAACTTGAATACGTAATCCACGGTCGCGATCTCGACCCAGTGCTCGGCCATGAAGGGATCCGTGCTGCGCCAGAAGGCGATGCTGAAGAAGGCGATGGTATCCACCAGATTGCCGAACAGGGTGGAGGCCGCCGGTGCCACCCACCAGGCTTTCAGCAGGCGCAGGCGGTTGAACACCACCACATCCATGAGCTGGCCCACCAGATAGGCCATAAAGCTGGCTAACGCGATCCGGGCAACAAAGAGATTGAACTCTGCCAGATTGCCCACCCCCTGGAAGCTCCCTTCGAAGAAGAGTACCGAGAGCACGTAGGATACGGTCAATGCCGGCAGCATCACGGTCTGGATGATCTTGCGCGCCAGGCCTGCGCCGAAAATCCGCACCGTCAGATCGGTGGCCAGGAAAATGAACGGGAAGCTGAAGGCACCCCAGGTGGTGTGGAAGCCAAAGATGGTGATCGGCAGCTGCACCAGGTAGTTGCTGCTGGCAATGATCAGGATGTGGAACAACGAGAGACGCATCAGTGCCGTCTGGTACTGAGCCGGAGTCAGGTTCATATTGTGACCTTTTTGGTTAATGGGGTTAGGGAACCCATATCGCCACCATGGCGATAATCAAGGGGCGAGATTATACGCCCCAAAATTGATAGTTCAATCTTTATGCGGTTATCTCAAGGGATTGACTCGCATCGCACGCCAAGCTCACTCCCGGGACTGCCGAGCCAGCCAGAGCAGCGCCTCCGCGTCGTCCGGCTGCACCGCCGCCAGCCAGCAGCCGCTGTAATGTTCGTACTCGAGCCGAAAGCAGCTGCCTTCAAACTCCAGCAGCCAGCTGTGGCGATCCGCCCCCCACTCCCGCTCGAGTGCCGCCAGCTCCCACTCCTGCAACAGGGCCTCTGCCAGAGTCGGGAAGCTGTCCCAGTCAAGGCCCGGGCAGGTCAGCATCACCACCCCGGCTTCCCTGTCTATCTGCGTGATACGCCAGTTCATCTGCGGCTCCTCAACTGCTGCACGAGAGCTCGCCCCCGCAATACCAGCCCGGATGCGGGGTGGCGAGATCCTCGTATTCGGGTTGGTCATCATAGGGGTGCTGCAGGGCCACAAACAGCCGCTCGAACGGCGCCATGTCGCCCCGTTCAGCCGCCTCTATCACCTGCTGGGCCAGGGCGTTGCGCAGCACATACTTGGGATTGACCGCATCCATCTGCCCCTTACGCACGCCATCCTCGCTCCCTTCCCGGGCGAGGCGTGCCCGATAGGCCTCAAGCCACCCCTGCCAGACGGCAGGATCGGGCAGCAAGGCCAGCAGGCGGGCGGGCCAGTCACCCTGAGCGGTCAATTCCCCCAGCCGTCGCAGGAAGAGGTGGTAATCCACCTTGTGCGCCGCCAGCAGCCGGAACAACTCGCGGAACAGCGCCGGATCGTCGTCTTCCCACACCGCCAGCCCCAGCTTGGCGCGCATCAGCTCGGAGTAGTGCAACATCAGCTGGTGCTCGTACTGGGCCAGGGCCGACGCGAGCGCGTCGCCATCCACATGGCCGGCCAGCGCCTGCGCCAGCTTCTGCAGGTTCCAGTATCCGACCGCAGGCTGCTGATCCAGCGCATAGCGGCCGTCCGGATCCGAGTGGTTGCAGACGAAGTCCGGCACATAGGCATCGATGAAACCATAGGGGCCGTAATCCAAGGTCAACCCGAGCAGGGACATGTTGTCGGTGTTCATCACCCCGTGACAGAACCCCGCCGCCTGCCACTTGGCGATGAGCCGCGCGGTGCGGCGCACTACTTCGGCAAACAGCTCGGCGCCATCGGCCAGCTCGGGGAAGTGGTAACGCCGCGCATAGTCGATGAGGGCGGGGATCTTCTCCCCCTGCCCGCTCCAGGCGAAATACTCGAAGTGACCGAAGCGCAGATGGCTCGGCGCGGTGCGCAGCACGGTCGCCCCGCTCTCCACCAGCTCCCGGTAGACAGGCTCGTCACTGCCCAGCAGCACCAGAGCCCGGGTGGTGGGAATGCCGAGGGCATGCAGCGCCTCGGAAGCCAGGTACTCGCGAATGCTGGATCGCAGCACGGCACGGCCGTCGCCGAAGCGGGAGAATGGCGTCTTGCCCGCCCCTTTGAGGTGCAGGTCCCAACGGCACCCATCCGGCGCCAGCTGCTCCCCCAGCAGCAGGGCGCGGCCATCCCCGAGACGCGGGCTGTAGCCGCCGAACTGGTGGCCCGCATAGACCTGAGCCACCGGCTGCATGCCCGGCAGGGGCTGCCCCTGGCCGCAACAGGCGAGCCACTGCGCCTCGCTCACCTCCCCGAGCCCCAGCTCCCCAAGCAGCGCACGGTTCAGATGCAGCAATCTGGGGCCATGCAGCGGCTGCGGGGCAACGGGCTCGCAAGCCCAGGGGAGTTCGGTGGCAAAAGTGTTGATCAACTTCATGGTGATGAGGGTTGTCCCTGCGTATGCTCGTGTCACTCTTTATACCGCCGTCGGCTCGTCGAGGCTAACAGGCGATCACGATTATTCATTTCAAGGAGAAGACGATGCAAAAGTGGGTCTATACCCTGCCCCTGCTGGCGCTTGCCTGGGGCCATCAGGCCAAGGCGGCCGACATAGACGAAGGCAAGGCCAAATCCGTGGTCTGTGCCGCCTGTCATGGCGCGGATGGCAAGGCGAGCGTCCCGACCTACCCCCACCTCGCGGGCCAGAACCAGGCCTATTTGCTCAAGCAGATGAAGGCGTTCAAGGAGGGTTCCCGTACCGAGCCACTGATGGTTCCCTTCATGGCGATGCTGACCGAGGCGGACATGGAGAATCTGGCGGCCTATTACGCCAACCTCAAATAATGCATGGCGCCGACCAACGGGCGCCTTTCCACTGTTTGTTGTGCCAGCCTACCGGCCTGGGCCTGCTGCGGTCGATGACAAGGTCTACCAGGGCCGACCCTACCGGCGGCAGTAGTCGATGATCAGGTCCATAAATGCCTCACCGAAGCGCTCCAGCTTGCGGTGACCGACACCGTTGACCGCTAGCATTTCCTCCTCGGTCATCGGCATGAGCTGCGCCATCTCCACCAGAGTCGCATCGTTGAACACCACGTAGGGCGGCACCTCTTCATCCTCGGCGATCTGCTTGCGCAGGGCGCGCAGCTCCTTGAACAGCCGCTTGTCATAATTGGCGTTGTCGAGCAGGCCGTTGCGCTTCTCCTTGCGGCTGGAGATGGGCTGCAGGCGGGGTACCGCCAATTCCAGCTTCACCTCGCCGCGCAGCACGGGGCGGGCCGCTTCGGTCAACTGCAACACCAGATTGCGGGTGATGTTCTGGGTCAGCAATCCCTTGTGGATCAGCTGGCGGATGACGCTCATCCAGTATTCGTGGCTCTGATCCTTGCCGATGCCGTAGGTCGAGAGCTTGTCGTGACCGTGATCCTTGATGCGCTGGTTCAGCGACCCGCGCAGCACCTCCACCACATAACCCACCCCGAAATTCTGTCCCACCCGCCAGACACAGGAGAGCGCCTTCTGGGCATCTTCGGTGCCGTCATAACTCTGGGGTGGATCGAGGCAGATGTCGCAGTTGCCGCACGGCTTGTCGTTGTACTCGCCGAAGTAGTTGAGCAGCACCTGACGGCGGCAGGTCTGCGCCTCGGCAAAGGCCGCCATCACGTTGAGCTTGTACTGCTCCACCTGCAGCTGCTGGGGGTTTTCGATGTTGTCGAGCAGCCGGCGCACCCGCCCGATGTCGGCGGGATCGTAGAGCATCAGCGCCTCGGCCGGAGTGCCGTCACGCCCGGCACGGCCGGTTTCCTGATAGTAGGATTCGATGTTCTTCGGGATGTCGTAGTGCACCACGAAGCGCACGTTGGGCTTGTCGATGCCCATGCCAAACGCCACCGTCGCCACCACGATCTCGATGTCATCCTTGAGGAAGGCCTCCTGGGTCTGCTGACGCAGCTCCAGCGGCAGACCGGCATGATAGGGTGCCGCCTTGCAGCCGTGACGGGAGAGCCGCTCGGCCACCTCCTCCACCCGATTGCGGCTGGAGCAGTAGACGATGCCGCAGTTGCCCTTCTGGCTCTGCACGTAGCGCAGCAGCTGCTCCGCTGCCTTGAACTTCTCCACCAGGCTGTAGCGGATATTGGGCCGATCGAAGCTGGCGGTGTGGATGAAGGGATCGTTCAGTTCCAGCCGGTGCAGCATGTCGCTGCGGGTCGCCTCGTCGGCGGTGGCGGTGAGCGCTACCACCGGCACCTGGGGGAACCACTGCTTGAGCCGTCCCAGCGCCGCGTATTCCGGCCGAAAATCGTGCCCCCACTGGGAGACGCAGTGCGCCTCGTCGATGGCGAACAGGCCGAGGGGCAGCTCCGCCAACCGGTCCATGAACTCGTGCTGCAGCAAACGCTCGGGGGAAACATAAACCAGCTTGATCTCGCCCCGGCGCATGGCGGCAAAGTTCTGGATCATCTCTTCCCGGCTCAGTGCCGAGTTGATGTAGACCGCCGCCACGCCGTTGGCGCGCAGGGTGTCGACCTGATCCTTCATCAGCGAGATGAGGGGGGAGACCACCACCCCGAGCCCGGGCCGCAGCAACGCCGGGATCTGGTAGCAGAGCGACTTGCCGCCGCCGGTGGGCTTGAGCACCAGGGCATCGCGCCCCGCCACGATCTGCTCGATGATTTCGAGCTGGCCCGGCCGAAACTGCTGATAGCCAAACACCGCCTGCAACAGGGCAAGGGGATTCTCTGGCTGAGGGTCAGGCAGGGTTTCGGCAATGACGGTCATGGGCTCTCCTTTGGGGTCGCCATTCTAAAGCAGCCGCCGCCCACAATAAACCTGCCATTGCGAGTGTTAAGGAAGTGTTGCAGACTGGCTGGAGTTTTTACTCGGCTTTGATGACAGGGCGGACTCAAGGAATGAAACAGATGCTCAAGAAGATGGCGCTCAGTGGCATAGCCAACCTGTTCGCCGAGAGGATGCCCTTCAACAAACTGATCGGCATGCAAGTCACCCACTACGACTTCGATAAAGTGGAGCTGCGCATCAAGATGGAACAGAAGCTCATCGGCAACCCTTTTCACAACATACTGCACGGCGGGGTCACCGCCAGCCTGCTCGATGTGGCGGGCGGCATGATAGTCGCAGCCTCCTGCATCGACGAGCTGGAGGACTTCTCCCCCAGCTATCTCAAGGAGCGCTTCTCGCGGCTTGGCACCATCGATCTGCGGGTGGACTATCTTCGTCCCGGTCGCGGCAACGAGTTCATCGCCACCGCCCACATCATCCGGGCAGGCAGCAAGGTCGCGGTCGCCCGCATGGAGCTGCACAACGAAGAGGGCACTCACATCGCCTTCGGCACGGGGACCTACCTCGTCGGCTAATGGTTTTTATTGCATAAAAAGTGCGCTTCTAAGCTGATTTTAATCATTAGAATTCTTACCCCCTCCTCCGCTCAGGGTCCATACTGAAAGTCGGGATTCTGTGCAGAGGGAGGATTGCAGACGATGAGCGCGATACTGGCTACCCAACCATCCAGAGCCTTGCTGACACGACTTGAGGCCATGCGCGAAGAAGTGCAGACCCCAGAGTGCCGTCACTGGTTGGAACAGGAGCTGGAGGGGTATTCTCTCTGTTCACCCCTGCCCTGGTATCGCATCATTGCCTGTCGGCAACGCGGTCACTTCCTGAATCTGAAGACGGGAAAATATCTGACTTGCCATATCGGCAGCCAAACGCTAAGCCAACGCGACCTGGCCCAAGTTCAGTTCATCTATGCCCGTGAACCCGCCGCCCACTATTTACTGCGTCACGATTCCCATATCGAGCCCTGGCCGGAATCGCTGCTGGAAGCGTATCGAGAGCAGCTGATCCCTGGTCATCTCTGCCTGCAAGCCTGGCATGAGCCCGTGTCTTCGCTGCGTTCACAACTGATGGAGGGAATAGCACATTTCATTAGTGAGTACCCCAAGCATGCAGCCCTGCAAACCCAACACGGTTTCAAGGCATTGCGGCATCAACACTGGCATATCTGAATGAGCGCCTGGGGCGCAAGGAGGGCACCATCGACAAGACCCATAACGAGATTGTCACAATCTAGAGTGCCGGAGTCAGGATCAGACTCCACCAGTGGGGCCACCGAGCGGTGGCCCTTTTAGTTGGGCAAATGAGGGAGATCGGAGCAGTAGAAGCATTCGACAATGGAAATGTCAGCTTTGCTTCAACAAACCAAATGCGAAAAGGCCGCTCATTGAGCGGCCTTTTCAAATGTGGTCGGTGTGAGAGGATTCGAACCTCCGACCCCTTCGTCCCGAACGAAGTGCGCTACCAAGCTGCGCTACACACCGATGTCTGCGGGGCGAGAATTTACCGAAAGCCCCGACCCGACACAAGCCTTTTTTTGCATTCACTCTAAAAAAATGGCTTTACGCTCAATAATTCAGCGAGTCGCAGCAAAAATCGCCCACAAGGTATCTTTCCGCCTGCCTTCAGTCCTGTCGAGGCAACCTGAACTCGGTCGGCCCCAGCAAACGCCGGCTCCAATCCGCCACCACTCCATGTTCCAGCCAATGAGCCGCATGCTGGCGCCAGTTGGGAGAGAGCGCCGGGTTCTCCAGCAGCAGTTGCAGCTCTTCCTCGTTGCGAGCCTGGTTGAACAGGATGTCGGCGGTGCGCTTCACCGTCAGCTCAGGGTAGGGTCTGTCCACCAGTGTCAGCTCCCCCTGCGGATCCACCCTTCCCTCTTCCAGCACCCGCAGCAGCCAGCCACAGCGACCACTCAGCTGCATCACCTGGGAGAGCTGGCCATAGCCAAAGCGCTGGTTGAGCTTGAAACAGGGGGATCTGGGCTGGCTTATCTGGATCAGCGCCTCTCCAAGTCGATAAACATCGCCGATGCAGGCCTGCGCCTCCGTCAGCCCCGAACCAGAGAGATTCTCGCCAAAGGCGGCAGGCTGCCAGGGTGTGCGTGGTACAGGCAGTCCCAGCGCGGTTTGCCAGGTTTTCCACCAGGCGTAGTGCTCCGCAGGGTAATGGTGCAGGGCCCGATCCGGGCCGCCATGATGGCGTCTGTCGCTCTGCTCATCCCCGCGAAGGCCGAGGAAATCGCACCACAGAGGGGCGTTGGCAGGCTGCTTGTGGATGGCACTGATGAGGCCGGGGGCCTGCTCTGGGTTCAGTTCGGCGCTCTGGCCGATGAAGAGGGAGATCCGCATTCCATTCTCCTGACGGATGGGGGAATGCGGATCTTATCACGGGGCAAGTCAGGCAACTGCCTGCATCTGGGTGGTCATGGCGATTTCGGCACGGCGGCGTTTCTCCGCCCGGGCCATCAGATACCAGCTACCGAAGGTGAACAGGGATACCGACAGCAGGATCAGACTCGCGATAGCGTTGATCTCGGGCTTCACGCCGAGACGCACCGCCGAGAACACCTCCATCGGCAAGGTGGTCGAACCCGGGCCGGAGACGAAGCTCGCCAGCACCAGATCATCCAGCGACAGGGCGAACGACATCATGCCACCCGCCGCCAGCGACGGGGCGATCATCGGGATGGTGATCAGGAAGAACACCTTCCAGGGCTTGGCTCCCAGGTCCATGGCCGCCTCCTCGATGGAGAGATCCAGCTCCCGCAGCCGCGCCGACACCACGATCGCCACATAGGCGGTACAGAAGGTGGTATGCGCTATCCAGATGGTCAGCATGCCCCGCTCCGCGGGCCAACCCACCAGCTGGGCCATGGCCACGAACAGCAGCAGCAGGGAGAGACCGGTGATCACCTCGGGCATCACCAGCGGCGCCGTCACCATGCCGCCGAACAGGGTCCGGCCACGGAAGTGAGGGATCCGGGTCAGCACGAAGGCCGCCACCGTCCCCAGCGCCACCGCCGCGATGGCGGTGTAGAAGGCGATCTCCAGGGAGCGGAACACGGACCCGATCAACTGTTTGTTGTCGAGCAGGCCGAAGTACCACTTGAGCGACCAGCCCCCCCACACCGTCACCAGCTTGGAGGCGTTGAAGGAGTAGATGACCATGATGATCATGGGCAGGTAGATGAACAGCAGCCCCAGCCACAGCATCAGCTTGGCAAAACCGAAACGTCTCATGCCTTGCCCTCCAGCTCTTTGGCCTGGTTGCGGTTGAACAGGATGATGGGAATGATCAGCACTGCCAGCATCACCACCGCCAGGGCGGAGGCCACCGGCCAGTCACGGTTGTTGAAGAACTCCTGCCACAACACCTTGCCGATCATCAGGGTCTCCGGGCCACCCAGCATCTCGGGGATGACGAACTCGCCCACCACCGGGATGAAGACCAGCATGCAACCGGCGATGATGCCGTTCTTGGAGAGTGGCACCGTGATCTGCCAGAACCGGGTCAGGTTGCGGGCACCCAGATCGGAGGCCGCCTCCAGCAGGCTCTGGTCGTGCTTGACCAGGTTGGCGTAGAGCGGCAGCACCATGAACGGCAGGTAGGAGTAAACGATGCCGATATAGACCGCCAGGTTGGTATTGAGGATCTGCAGCGGTTCGTCGATCACCCCGATGCCCAGCAGGACGCTGTTGAGCAGGCCGTTGTTGCTGAGGATCCCCATCCAGGCGTAGACCCGGATCAGGATCGCCGTCCAGGTCGGCATCATGATGAGCAGCAGCAGAACGGTCTGGGTCTCCTTGTTGGCCCGCGAAATGGCGTAAGCCATGGGATAACCGATCAACAGGCAGAGCAGGGTGCTGACCAGGGCTATCTTGAGGGACCCCAGATAAGCCGCGATGTAGAGCTCATCCTCCTGCAGCAGCAGGTAGTTGCCCAGGTTGAGCAGTATGGTGAGCTGATTGTCTGCCCAGCTCACCACGTCCGTGTAGGGCGGGATGGCCACGTCCGCTTCGGCGAAGCTGATCTTCACGACGATGATGAAGGGCAGCAGGAAGAAGAGGAACAGCCAGAAGAAGGGGATGCCGATCACCAGCTGCCGCCCTCCCACCTGTTTGAGTCGTCTCAATGCCTTCATGATTGCAGCACCACGCCGCTGTCATCTTCCCAGTAGAGGAACACCTGGTCATCCCAGGTCGGCCGTTTGCCGTGGCGTTCGGCATTGGCGATGAAAGCCTGAACGATTTTGCCCGAGGGCAACTGGATGTGATACACGGAATGGCCGCCCAGATAGGCGATGTCATAAACCTCGCCCTTGGTCCAGTTGAAGTCCGGATGCTCGATCTCTTCCGGCTTTTGCAGGCTCATCAGCAGTTTTTCCGGACGCAGGGCATAGGTGACCTTCTTGTTCTCCGCCCGGGAGCTGATGCCGTGACCCACATAGATGGGCTGCTCCAGATCCGCACAGGCGATGATGGCGTGGTCCTGCTCATCCTCCACCAGCAGGCCGTCAAACAGGTTGACGTTGCCGATGAACTCGCACACCAGCCGGCTGGCCGGGGTTTCGTAGATGTCCATCGGGCTGCCGATCTGCTCGATGCAACCGAGGTGCATGATGGCGATCCGCTCGGCCATGGTCATGGCTTCTTCCTGATCGTGGGTCACCATGACGCAGGTCACGCCGACCCGCTCGATGATCTCGACCAGCTCGAGCTGCATGGTGGAGCGCAGCTTCTTGTCCAGCGCCCCCATGGGCTCGTCCAGCAGCAGCAGCTTGGGACGCTTGGCCAGGGAACGAGCCAGGGCCACCCGCTGACGCTGACCACCGGAGAGCTGGTGCGGCTTGCGGCGGGCGTACTGGGTCATCTGCACCAGCTTGAGCATCTCTTCCACCCGGGCATCGATCTCCGCCTTGGGCAGGCCATCCTGCTTGAGGCCGAAGGCGATGTTCTGGGCCACCGTCATGTGGGGGAACAGGGCATAGGACTGGAACATCATGTTGATGGGGCGCTCGTACGGCGGCATGTCGGTAATGTCGACGCCGTCGAGGAACAGCCGTCCTTCCGTGGGTCGCTCGAACCCGGCCAGCATCCGCAGCAAGGTGGACTTGCCGGAGCCGGACCCACCCAGCAGGGCGAAGATCTCGCCCTTGTGGATGTTGAGAGACACGTTGTCGACCGCCAGCGTTTCGTCGAACTGCTTGCTTACCCTGTCTATTTTGACCAGCACTTCTTTACGCTGCTGGCTGCCCTCGAGGGCTTTCTTGTAGGCACTGGAGGCTATCGCCATTACCAAACTCCCAAAGGTGATTCCGGCCTGGGCCGATCCATCAATACAATCTGGCGCCCCGGGATGGGCGCCAAGGTTAGGTTCCGGATTTGATCTTGGTCCAACTCCGGGTGATCAGGCGCTGCACCGAGCGGGGATGTGCTTCCTGCACATACAGACGCTCAAGCACCGCCTGGGGGGGATAGACAGACTCGTCCTCGCGCACGGCCTTGTCCATGAACTCTCCCGCCTTGATGTTCGGGTTCGCGTAACCCACATAGTCGCTCACCTTGGCGATGACCTGCGGTTCGAGAATGTAGTTGATCAAGGCGTGAGCCTCTTTCACGTTGGTGGCATCGGCCGGGATCGCCATCATGTCGAACCAGAGATTGCCACCCTCCTTGGGGATGCTGTAGGCAATATTGATCCCCTTGCCCGCCTCCTCGGCCCGGGACGCCGCCTGCAGGATGTCGCCGGAGAAACCCGCCGCCACGCAGATGTTGCCGTTGGCGAGGTCACCGATGTACTTGGAGGAGTGGAAGTAGGCCACGTAGGGGCGCACCTTGAGCAGCTGCTCTTCGGCCCGCTTGATATCCGCCGGCTCATGGCTGTTGGGGTTGAGCCCCAGGTAGTTGAGGGCAGCCGGGATCATCTCGTCCGCCGAATCGAGGAAGGCCACGCCGCACTGGGAGAGCTTCTTCATGTTTTCCGGCTCGAAGATGGTCGCCCAGGAGTCAATCTTGTCGACACCCAGCACTTCCTTGATCTTGTCGACGTTGTAACCGATGCCGTTGGTACCCCAGAGGTAGGGCACGGCGTACTGATGGCCCGGATCCACCTTCTCGAGCTGCTTGAGCAGCATGGGGTCCAGGTTGCTCAGGTTTGGCAGCAGGGTGAGGTCCAGCTTCTGGAAGGCCCCCGCCTTGATCTGCTTGGCCAGGAAATTGTTGGAGGGCACGACCAGATCGTAGCCGGTGCGTCCGGTCAGCAGCTTGCCTTCCAGCGTCTCGTTGGAGTCAAACACGTCGTAGACGGTCTTGATCCCGGTCTTCTGCTGAAAGTCACTGAGGGTGGTCTCGCCGATATAATCGGACCAGTTGTAAAAATGAACCACAGGGGCTGCCTGGGTCAGATTTGCAAACCCCAGGGTCAGGGCCAGCGTTGCCATCTTGGTCATCTGCACTTATCAGTCCTCATTTGTGTGATTTTGCCAGTCGCGCATCCATACGCGCCGTCCAACCTGTCGGGTGGTCACCACCCTCCCGGCCGAACTGCGGACCGGGAGGGGTACTCGTCACTCTTACTTGCCTGACTTGATCTTGGTCCAGCTGCGGGTCATCAGACGCTGCACCTTGGCCGGCAGATCCGGGAAGGTGTAGATCTTCTTGAGGGTATCCGGCGTCGGGTAGATACCCGGGTCGGTACGGATCGCCTCGTCCACCAGCGGCGTGGCCGCCTTGTTGCCGTTCGGGAACTGCACCACGTTGGTGATGTTCGCGATCACGTCCGGCTTCATCAGGTAATTGATGAAGGTGTGGGCCGCCTCGACGTTCTTGGCATCCGCCGGGATGGCGATCATGTCGAAGAAGCTGCCTGCCCCCTCTTTCGGAATGGTGTAAGTCAGGCTGACACCGTTCTTGGCCTCGGCGGCACGCGCCTTGGACTGCTGCAGGTCACCGGAGTAACCCACTGCCACGCACAGGTTGCCGTTGGCCAGATCCGAAATGTACTTGGAGGAGTGGAAGTAAGCGGTATAGGGACGGATGGAGAGGAACAACGCCTCTGCCTTCTTCAGCTCGTCCGGCTTCTGGCTGTCCGGCTTGAAGCCCAGGTATTGCAGGGCGGCCGGCAGCATTTCGGTCGGCGAGTCGAGGAAGGAGACACCGCACTCCTTCAGCTTGGCCATGTTCTCCGGCTTGAACACCAGATCCCAGGAGTCCACCGGGGCATCGGCCCCCAGCACGGCCTTCACCTTCTCGGCGTTGTAGGCATAGCCGATGGTGCCCCACAGGTAAGGGATGGAGTATTGGTTGCCCGGATCGCTCGGTTCGAGCGCCTTGAGCAGGTCGACGTCCAGGTTCTGCCAGTTGGAGAGTTTGGACTTGTCCAGCTTCTGGAAGACACCTGCCTTGATCTGCTTGGCCAGGAAGGGGTTGGACGGTACGACGATGTCATAGCCCGACTTGCCTGCCAGCAACTTGGCTTCCAGCACTTCGTTGCTGTCGAACACGTCGTAGACCACCTTGATGCCCGTCTCCTTCTGGAAGTTTTCCAGCGTATCCGGCGCGATGTAGTCGCTCCAGTTGTAGACGTGCAGCACCTTCTCGTCGGCCATCGCCCCGGTACTCATCATGACCAGCGCCACGGAAGCAGCCATCATTCCCTTTTTAAAAGACATAGTCCTTGTCTCCTAAGCAAATTGTATGCGTAAGCCAACCTGCCCGGTTCCCGCCTATTCCCGCAGCTTTGCAGCCGTCAGGTCCAGACTGAGCCTGGCCAGTTTGACCAATTCATCCACCTGTTCCTCGGTGATCACCAAGGGGGGCGATATGATCATGGTATCGCCGACAGCCCTCATCACCAAGCCATTGTTAAAACAGAACTCCCGACAGGTCATCCCGGCATGGAGCTCGGCCGGGAAGCGACGTTTCGTCTGCTTGTCCTGCACTATTTCCAGCGCGGCAACCAGGCCTTTTCCACGGGTTTCCCCCACCAGCGGATGGTCCGCCAGCTCAGCCCAGCGGTGCTGCAAATAGGGGCCGATACTATCATGAACTCGCTTAACTATGCTCTCCCTTTGCATAAGCTGGATGTTGGCAATGGCCACGGCGCAGGCGACCGGATGGCCGGAATAGGTGAAGCCATGGTTGAACTCGCCCCCCTCTTCCACCAGCACCCTGGCTACCCTGTCCCCTACCATCACGGCGCCCATCGGCAGATAGCCGGAGGTAATGCCCTTGGCCAGGCACATGAGGTCGGGTTTGATGCCAAAACCTTCACTGGCAAACCAGTGACCGGTGCGGCCAAAGCCGCAGATCACCTCGTCGGCGATAAGCAGGATGCCGTACTGGTCGCAGATGCGCTGGATCTCGGGCCAGTAGCTCTCGGGCGGAATGATGACCCCCCCCGCACCCTGGATAGGCTCGCCGATGAAGGCGGCCACCTTGTCCACCCCCAGTGCCAGGATCTTCTCTTCCAGCTGGCGGGCACGGGCCAGACCGAACTCGTGGGCGCTCATGCCCTCTCCCTCACCGAAGTGATAGGGCTGGTCGATGTGTACTATGCCCGGAATGGGCAAGCCGCCCTGGGCGTGCATCCCCTTCATGCCGCCCAGACTGGCCCCCGCCACGGTGGAGCCGTGATAGGCATTGTGGCGGCTGATGATCACCTGCTTGTCAGGTTGTCCCTTGCTGGCCCAGTAGTGGCGCACCATGCGCAGCACGGTGTCGTTGCACTCGGAACCCGAGCCGGTGAAGAAGACGTGGTTGAGGTGGGAAGGGGTGATCTCGGCCAGCAGGGTGGCCAGCTCGGCAGCAGGGGGGTGGCTGGTCTGGAAGAAGAGGTTGTAGTAGGGCAGTTGCTGCATCTGGCGAGTGGCGGCATCCACCAGCTCCTGACGGCCGTAGCCCATGTTGACGCACCACAGACCCGCCATCCCGTCCAGAATGCGCTTGCCTTCGGAGTCTTCCAGATAGACGCCTTCGGCCTTGGTGATGATGCGACTGCCCTTCTTGTTCAGGGCCTGAAAATCGGTAAACGGATGCAGATGATGGCTGGCTTCCAGTTGCTGCCACTCACGGGTCGTGTGCTGCATTGCTTGCTCCTCGGTTCCTTCGATTCGGCGAATCTTGTCGCCATTCATGAGGGCACGGGTGGCCTGCCCGGTCACTGCCATTCACGGGGCTGGCACTCTCTTGCCTGCTCGATGCCTTTCCGTGGGGCGAACATCGTCGCCAGTTGATTGCAGGTGACCCCCCTCTCCATTGCGAGAGCGGGCCTCACCTTTACTCGGTGCCTTCCGGGTCGCGGGCACCGCCGCGAGACGGGCCTTCGGCCCCTTGCTTGCGATATGACGGGGAGAGGCCTCCCCCGGGGACAGATCAGACGTTCAGCAGCAGGAATTCCCGTTCCCAGCGGCTGATCACGCCGAAATAGGTCTCGTACTCCTTGCGTTTGACGGCCACGAAGGCGCGGATGAAGCGCTCCCCCAGCATGTCCTTGATGGGTTCACACTGCTCCAGGTGGCTCAGCGATTCCTCCAGCGAGCGGGGCAGGCTGTAGGGCAGGTCATAGGCACTCGCCTTCATCTCCTGCATGGGTTCGAGCTTCTCCAGCATGCCGAGGTAGCCGCAGGCCAGGGTGGCGGCCAGGGCCAGATACGGGTTGGCATCGGCCCCGGCGAAGCGGTTCTCGACCCGACGTGCGCTCGGTTCGGAGAAGGGTACCCGCAGGCCGCAGGTGCGGTTTTCCACACCCCACTGCACGTTGCGCGGCGCACTCTCGCCAAAGGTGAGGCGGCGGTAGGAGTTGACGTTCGGCGCCAGCAGGGCGGTCACTGCCGGGGTGTATTTCTGCAGGCCGGCGATGAAATGCATGAACAGATCGGAGTTGCCCCCTTCGCTGGTACCAAACAGGTTGTTGCCATCCATGTCTTCCAGGCTCTGGTGGATGTGCATGGCGGAACCCGGTTCGTTGCTCATGGGCTTGGCCATGAAGGTGGCATAGATGCCGTGGCGATGGGCGGCCTCGCGCATGGTGCGCTTGAACAGAAACACCTGGTCGGCGAGATCGATGGCATCCCCGTGCAGGAAGTTGATCTCCATCTGGGCGGCGCCGGATTCGTGGATCAGGGTGTCCACCTCCAGCTCCTGGGCCTCGCAGTAGTCGTACATGTCCTCGAAGATGGGGTCGAATTCGTTCACCGCATCGATGCTGAACGACTGGCGGGCCGTTTCCGGGCGGCCGTTGCGGCCCACCGGCGGCACCAGTGGATAGTCGGGATCTTCGTTGCGGGTCACCAGGTAGAACTCCAGCTCCGGCGCCACCACCGGCTTCCAGCCCTGCTTCTCGTAGAATGACAGAACCCGGCGCAGCACGGAGCGGGGAGCGATGTCGATGAGCTTGCCGTTGACGTCAAAGCAGTCGTGGATCACCTGGGCGGTGGGCTCCAGCGCCCAGGGTACGAAACGAATGGTGTTGGGATCGGGATAGAGCTGCATGTCCCGCTCCAGCGGGTCTATCATGCTGTCGTCATCCGGGTACTCGCCGGTCACCGTCTGGGTGAAGATGACCTCGGGCAGCCGCATGCCCCCTTCGCGCAGAAACTTGTTGGCTGGAATGATCTTGCCTCGGGCATTGCCGGTGAAATCCGGAAACAGGCACTCCACTTCCGTGATGCGATTGCTCTCCATCCAGCCCTTGATACTGTCCATGTTAAACCCCGACTTTACGGTTGCCATTGTCAAGGGTGTCTAATATAAGGAACACCCTTGTTAATAAAATGTAATAGACCACACCATAAAAGCCCGTGATAAAGGCCTTTGTCAAGCATCGGTGTTTAAAAAACTATAAACAACGGCCTGTATAATGACCAGCGCGGCACCAAATACTAAACACTTTGTGTCACGATCAGCCCACTGCAAGCTCGATGCCAACGGCGGCGGGATCTCGTTCGATACTCAGTCAGACCCTGTCGGAGAAGGCCCATTTCTTTGCAAGGGCGCACACTCCTTATCCAATTTCCTTTGCATGTCTGCATTTTTTTGGTACAAGGCCCGCCCTGATTTGCACTCTCCTGCATGGATTTGGTGCAAAACGGGATACAAGGGCTTGGTCTGACGACAGACAGCCCCCATCAATGGGTAACATTGGGAAACTGACTGGTAGCAAACCGTATGTGTGATTTCATGACAGAAGACCAACTGACCTTCTACAAAGGCCAGATCGAGCGACAAATCCTTGAGCTCGAAGAACGTCTCAACTCCCAGGCCAGCCAGGCTATCGCCACCGATACCAACGAGATGGCGGATGAAATTGACCGTGCCAGTGTCGAGGAGGCCCGTCGCCTGGAGCTGAACCGCATCGAGCACGACAAGTTGCACCTGCGCAAGCTGAAAGGGGCGTTGAAGCGGATCAATGAAGGGGATTTTGGCTATTGCGAATCCTGTGGCGACGAGATCTCTCTCAAGCGGCTGCAGGCCCGTCCCGAGTCCCGCTTCTGTGTTGAATGCCAGAGCACCAAGGAATTCAACGACACTCACGTGTTCCGTCGCGTCGCCTGATGCGGCGAACAAGCCCGGCCTCGGTACGAGCCGGGCACAGGGCAGGCCATGCCCGAAGATGACGCGGCCGGGTGATCCCCGGCCCCTTTCACAGCAAGAGCGTGACAACTTCTGTTAGACTCCGGGCAAGTCCCGGATCCTACAGGAGATCAAAGCGTGAAATGGCTCATCAGGCTGTGCTTGTGCCTGCCATTGCTGGCACAAGCACAGACGCTCACCGTCAAGGTCCCCAGCCGACCGATCAACGATCTCGACAACGAATACCAGCTCAAGCTGCTGGAACTGGCGCTCAACCACGCCGGGCAGCCCTACAAGCTGGAGCGGGTCGACCTCAATCTCAACCAGTACAGCCTCCAGCAGGCGCTTGCCAAGGGCAAGGTCATCAATGTGTTCTGGATGGGTACCTCCAGCGCACTGGAATCCTCCCTCACCGCAGTGCCAATCCCGCTGTTTCGTGGCCTGGAAGGGCTGCGCCTCTCCTTCATCCACGCCGATGCCCAGGAGCGGTTCAACCAGATCAACACCCTGGCAGACCTCAAGAAACTGAAAGCCGCACAGGGGGTGGGCTGGGCCGACAACAAGATCCTGGAACTGGCAGGCATTCCCACCTATGCCGGGCGCTACAGCAACCTGTTTCGCCTGATGAATGACGGCGACAAGCTGGACTTCTTCCCCCGTGGTCTGGTGGAAATCTTCGCCGAACGCAGCGAGCTGGCGGCACAATATCCCAACCTGGTGATCGATCAGCACCTGCTGATCCGCTACCCCTTCGCCGAGTTCTTCTTCGTCAGCCCGGAGTCGCCGAAGCTGGCCAAGGCGATCCAGACCGGCCTCGAGCGTGCCTATGCCGACGGCAGCTTCATGGCGTTCTTTCGGGAGAACCCCAAGATCCGCGAGGCCCTGGCCAGCGCCAATCTGGAGCAGAGAGTCACCATCGCCCTGCCCAATCCCGACATGACCCCCTTGCTCAAAAGCATTCCGGCCCAATATTGGGAATATCCACCGTCTCAGGAGTAAATGGGCACGATATCCGGCGTTGAGAATATCCACCGCTGCGAGCATGAGCAGACACGGCCTCCGGTGTTGGAAATATCCACCGCTGCGAGCGTGAGCAGACACGGTATCCGGCGTTGGGAATATCCACCGCTGCGAGCGTGAACGGACACGGCCTCCGACGTTGGGAATATCCGCCGCCGGGAGCGTGATCAGCCGCGGGTCATCCCATCCGGTGGGCGCAGCCCGCCGCAGACGCACAGGAACGCGAGGTCGCCCGGCCTCAATACGCGCACCAGGGAGGTGCCATGAAACGACTGGATGACTGGTTTCGCGACTATGGCCAGAGCCATCAACACCCCGTCAATGTGGCCATCCACAAGGTGGCGGTGCCAGGCATCTACCTCTGCATCCTGGCACTGCTCTGGTGCCTGCCCGCAGGTCCCCTGCCAGCGTCCCTCAACTGGGCGGAGCTGGCGGCCATCCCGGTGCTGGTCTTCTACCTGCGGCTGTCGTTGACGATCTTTACGGGGATGACGGCCCTGACCGCCCTGGGGCTGGCCTTCTGCCACGTCTGGCAGGGGCCGCTGCTGTGGCCTGCCCTTATCGGGTTCGTGCTGTTCTGGATAGCCCAGTTCGTCGGTCACCATATCGAGGGGAAACGCCCCTCCTTTCTCACCGACCTGCAATTTCTGCTGGTAGGCCCCGCCTGGGTGCTGGCCAGCCTCTATCGTCGTTTGGGCATCCCTTTCTGAGGGAGGCCAACAGGAGAGACCATGAGACATCTTCAGACCCTTGCTCGCACCCTGCCCCTGCTGCTGGGGGCACTGATGGCCGGCCCGGTGCTGGCCGACAAGGCCGATCCCGTCGGCGAGGTGAGCACCGCCTTCAAGCTGCTCGGCCCCAACCACAAGATCCTGGTGGAGGCGTTCGACGACCCTAAAATCGCCGGTGTCGCCTGCTATCTGGCCCGCCCCAAGACCGGCGGCGTCAAGGGCGGACTCGGGCTGGCGGAAGATCCCTCCCACGCCTCCCTCTCATGCCACCAGATCGGCCCCATCACCCTGCCCGCCAAGCTGAAGGCGGGGGAAGAGGTGTTCGACGTCAGCACCTCGCTGGTGTTCAAGGAGCAGAAGGTGGTGCGTTTTTACGACGAGAAGCGCAATGCCCTTGTCTATCTGACTTACAGCACCAAGTTGGTGGATGGTTCGTACAAGAGTGCAGTGAGTGCCGTCCCCATCATGCCCTGGGGTTGAAACAGCACCACTTATCCCGTGATGACGGCCACTATTTGTTGTAATTTAACCACATCATTATCTACGGAGAGCGCACCATGAGAGTCGCCGTTTTCAGTACCAAGAGCTACGACAAGGAACATTTCCACCAGGCCAACGCCCAGTACGGTTTCGATCTGGAGTTCTTCGACGTGCGGCTGGAGGCCAAGACGGCCCGTCTCGCCCACGGCTTCCCCGTGGTCTGCCTGTTCGTCAACGATGATGCCGACCGCGAAGTGCTGACCGAGCTGGCGCAGTACGGCACCAGGGTCATCGCCCTGCGCTGCGCCGGTTACAACAACGTGGATCTGGCCGCCGCCAAGGAGCTGGGACTCAAGGTGGTGCGGGTGCCTGCCTACTCCCCCGAGGCCGTTGCCGAACATGCGGTGGGCCTGATGATGACCCTCAACCGCCGCATCCATAAGGCGTATCAGCGCACCCGGGACGCCAACTTCTCCCTGGAGGGGCTGGTGGGCTTCAACATGCATGGCCGTACCGCCGGCATCATAGGCACCGGCAAGATCGGCATCGCCACCTTGCGCATCCTCAAGGGGTTCGGCATGCGCCTGCTGGTGAGCGACCCCTATCCGAACCAGGCGGCCATCGATCTGGGCGCCGAGTACGTGGATCTCGACACCCTGTTCCGTCAGTCCGATGTCATCAGCCTGCACTGCCCCCTGTTCAAGGAGAACTATCACCTGCTGAACAAGGAGGCCTTCGCCAAGATGAAGGACGGGGTGATGATCATCAACACCAGCCGGGGCGGCCTGCTCGACTCCAACGCCGCCATCGAGGCCCTCAAGACCTCCCGCATCGGCGCCCTGGGGCTGGACGTCTACGAGGAGGAGGAAGACCTCTTCTTCGAGGACAAGTCCAACGAGGTGATCACCGACGACGTCTTCCGCCGCCTGTCTGCCTGTCACAACGTGCTGTTCACCGGTCACCAGGCCTTCCTGACCCGGGAGGCACTGCACGCCATCGCCGACACCACCCTCAGCAACATCCAGGCCATCGAGAGCCAGGGCCGCTCTGACAACGAAGTGGAGTGATCCCTGAGGCGTTGTCGCCACGCCATTGATCCCGCCGCCGGGTTGTGAGACCCGGCGGCATCGGGTAGGCTACCAGCCCTTTTTTGTACAGGAGTCTGGCCAGCATGTTCATCGGATTTGATTACGGTACCTCCAACTGTGCCGTCGCCGTGATGGAACAGGGCAGCCCCAGGCTGCTGACCCTCTCCGGTTCCCATTACCTTCCCTCCACCCTGCACGCCCCCCACCGGGACGCCATCGCCGGCCTCCTGGCCGAAGGGCTGGCCCCCGTCCAGCAGAGCGAATACCTCAAGCTGCGCGGTCCCGTGGTGACCCGGGCCCAGGCGGTGCGCCGCCAGATGCGCGAAGAGGGACTCATCGACGAGCTGAGCTTCGGCGGTGCGGCGCTGGCGCGCTATCTGGAAGAGCCGGACGAGGGCTACTACATCAAGTCCCCCAAATCCTTTCTCGGGGCCTATGGCCTCAAGGCTCCCCAGATCGCCCTGTTCGAGGACATCGTCTGCGCCATGATGCTGCACGTGCGCCGGGAGGCGGAGCAGCAGACGGGCAGCACCATCCGCCAGGCGGTGATCGGCCGACCGGTCAACTTCCAGGGACTGGCGGGGGAAGAGAGCAACCGCCAGGCCATCGCCATCCTGAGCGAGGCGGCACGCCTCGCCGGGTTCGAGCGGGTGGAGTTCCTCTATGAGCCGGTGGCCGCCGGCTTCGAGTTCGAAGCGCGCCTCACCGAGGATGCGGTGGTGCTGGTGGTGGACATCGGGGGCGGGACCACCGACTGCTCCGTGCTGCGCATGGGCCCGAGCCACCGTGACCAGCTGGATCGCAGCGGCGACCTGCTCGGTCACAGCGGCCAGCGCATCGGGGGCAACGACTTCGACATCCGCCTGACCGTGGAGGGCATGATGCCGCTGCTCGGCATGCACGAGACCCTCAAGACCGGCAAGCCGCTGCCCCATCCCCTGTTCTGGGACGCCGCCGCCATCAATGACGTCAGTGCCCAGAGCCGTTTCTACAGCCTGGATACCGCCCGCCAGTTGCAGGATCTCCAGCTCGACAGCCAGCCCGGCAGCAAGCTCCCGCGCCTCGCCAGCCTGCGGGCCCACAAGCTGAGCCATCAACTGGTGTGGCGCGCCGAGCAGGGCAAGATCGCCCTCTCCGACCACGAGCACAATCACCAGACCCTGAACGAGCTGGAAAAAGGGTTGGAGGCGGCACTCACCCGCCCCCAGCTGGCCAGTGCTTCCGCCCCCTTGCTGGAGAAGATTGGCGAGCTGATGGACGAGGCTATCCTGGCGGCAGGCGTGCAGCCTGACCGGGTCTTCGTCACCGGCGGCAGTGCCCGCTCCCCCCTCATCAAGGCCTTCATCCAGCAGAAACTGCCCAAGGTACCGCTGGAGGGGGGTGATGACTTCGGTTCGGTGGCCTCGGGCCTCGCCCGCTATGCCGAGCGCCTGTTTGCGGACTGAGACGGCCAGGGGAGCCATGGGCAACCGGTAGACAGGTTCGCTCGGGGCGGGTGTTGCCATTTGCCGACACCCCCTCTTCCCCCGGGGCGACAGAAGCGGTCGGGCTCCTCCCCCCTCGCCCTGCCGCCTGGGCCCGGGGACAGGTATGCTTGTCATACCCACCACCGGAGCCCCTTCAATGCCCAGATACCTGCTACTGTTGCTCGCCCTGCTTCTGCTCAGCGCCTGCAGCAGTGCTCCCCGCTTTGCCTCGCAAGACCTGCAACACCATCACTGGGTGCTCGATCGGCTGGATGGCCAGGCCATCGCCAGCCGCCGCAGCAATCCCCCCGACATCGAGATCGGTGAGCACTTCACCGTCAACGGCATCGCCGGTTGCAACCGCTACTTCGGCCAGGGTCACCTCAAGGGGAACAAGCTCTGGGTCACCAGCCTCGGCAGCACCGCCATGGCCTGTCCCCCCGAACTCGATCTGATAGAGCAGGCCGTGCTCGCCACCCTGACGGAGGGGGCCACACTGAGCGGTTCCACCCAGACCCTGATCCTCCAGGGAAAACGGCACCGTTTGGAATACAGACTGCAAGACTGGGTGTACTAGGGCTCACAAAACCGCTCGCCAGCAGGAACAACTGGCCAGGCTGTGGCACAATATGAGGCATTGTTAGCAATGGAGGCTGCCTCAGCCATGTCGATGGATCGCCTGTTTGGCAAGATCAAGCAACTGCCCACAATTCCGAAACTGCTGCACGAGCTGATGCAGAGTTTCAACGACGAGAATGCCCGCATCGACGAGATCGCGGCCAAGATCGCCATGGACCAGGTGATCAGCGTCAAGGTACTGCGGATGGCCAACTCCGCTGCCCTGCGCCGTGGCAATGAAATCACCTCCATCGAACAGGCGGTGATCCGCCTCGGTTTCAACCGCCTGCGCTCCGTGGTAGTCGCCTCCGGCATCATCAGCAGCTTCAAGGCCCCTCCCGGCTTTGACAAGCTCCACTTCTGGACCCAGACCTTCCAGGTCGCCACCATTGCCCGCACCCTGGCACAGCAGACCACCTCGGTGGATCCCGAGACCGCCTTCACCTGCGCCCTCATTCACAACATTGGCGAGCTGCTGATCCAGAGCACCCTGCCGGAAGAGGCGGGGCTCATCAATCTGGCCATCGAGAAAGGCAGCAGCCGGGTCGATGCCCAGCGGGAGATGCTGGGTTACGACTATGCCCAGCTCGGCGCAGAGCTGGCGCGGCGCTGGAACCTGTCGCCCGCCTTCGTGGATGCCATCGCCCAGCAGCTCGACCCCCTCTCCCACGATCCGGTCAGCAAGGAGGCCGTGCTCATCCGGCTCGCCGTCTTCGTCTCCTTCGCCTGGCAGGCCGGCGTACCGGCACAGGCCATCATCGCCCGTTTCCCCAGAACCCTGGCTGACCAGCTGGGGCTGGATCCCGCCAGCCTGGCGGATCAGCTGGAGCAGCTCCACGAGCAGGGCAACGCCCTGGCCGATTTGCTGACCCAGTAGATGTACAACGGCCGATCAGCAGGAGCCGGATCCCCGTCTCATTCTGGCGGATCAGCTCGAACAGCTGCACGAACAGGGCAACGCCCTTGCCGATTTGCTGACCCAATAGCGTCACGGCAGACCGCCCAGCCAAGCCGGAAGCACCGTCTCATTCTGGCCGGTCGTCACATACACACGCCCATGGACGGGATAAGATGGCCTGCGCCCATCCCCCACTCCTGAGCCTCTCTGACACAGTAGATACCATGACCCATCCCTTCCTGTTTCACCCCCAGGCGGCACCCTGGTTCAAAGAGAGTGCCGACACCCTGCAGCTCACCCTGTTCAGCGAGCTGGACGCCCCCATCCGCGAGGTGTGGTTGCGCCACGAGCCGGACAACGAGGAGTATCTGGTCGCCATGACGCCGGTCGCCACCCGGGACAGGCTTCAGGTCTGGCAGGTCGAACTGCCGCTGGCCAGGGGGCAGGAGATCCACCTCTACTGCTTCAAGTGCCTCACCGACGAGGAGCAGTGGTGGCTGCACGGGGCAGGCGTCAGTGCCGCCATGCCGCCGCGGGAGCAGCATTTCCGCTTCAACAGCCATCACCAGCCCCCGGCCTGGGTGCAGGATCAGGTGTTCTACCAGATCTTCCCCGACCGCTTCTGCAACGGCGACCCGTCGCTGAGCGTCAAGCATCACGAGTACGAGTACAGGGGCAAGGCGGTCATCAGCAAGGCCTGGGGCGAGCCGGTCAGCCGCCACGAAGAGGGGCACGGCGCCTGTGAATTCTACGGCGGGGATCTGGCGGGCATCGACGCCAAGCTGCACTACCTGCAATCCCTGGGGGTGACGGCGCTCTACCTCAACCCCATCTTCGATTCGCCGAGCAACCACAAGTACGACACTCAGGACTACTTCAAGGTGGATGCGCACCTCGGTACCAATGCCCAGTTTGCCGAGCTGACCCGCAACCTGCACCAGCGCGGCATGAGGATCATCCTGGATGCGGTGGTCAACCACACCTCCACCGAGCACCCCTGGTTCTGCCCGCCGCTGGGCGCCCAGAGCAACCCGGATTCCCCCTGGCGCAGCTTCTACACCTTCGATCAGGAAGGGGATTATGTTAGCTGGAAAGGGATCCGCAGCCTGCCCAAGCTGGATTTCTCAAGTGAACAGGTGCAGGACGCCGTTTATCGGGCAGACAACGCCATTCTGCGCTACTGGATGCGCGCCCCCTACCAGATCGATGGCTGGCGCTTTGACGTCATCCACATGCTGGGGGAGCGGGGCACTGCCGAGGGCAATCGCGGCCATGTGCGCGCCATTCGCGGTGCGGTGAAGCAGGAGAATCCGGACGCCTACGTGCTGGGCGAGCACTTCTTCGAGGCGAGCCAGTGGCTGCAGGGGGATCAGGAGGACGGCGCCATGAACTACTACGGCTTCGCCCACCCCATCCGCGCCTTCCTGGCGGGGCAGGACATCGCATATCACCCCATCAAGATCAGCGCCACCGAGCTGGATCACTGGCTCAAGCTGGCGCGGGCCCATATTCCGTTCAAGAACCAGCTGGCCCAGTTCAACCTGCTGGACAGCCACGACACCGCCCGCTTCCTGCACCTGCTGGGGGAAGACAAGCAGCGGATGCGACTCGCCGCCACCCTGCTCATCACCTACATCGGCGTGCCCTCCATCTACTACGGCGACGAGGTGGGGCTCTCCGGCGGCAACGACCCGGACTGCCGCCGCTGCTTCCCCTGGGATACCACCGACTGGGATCACGTGCTGCACGACCACTATCGCCGCCTGATCCAGCTGCGCCGCCAGCGCCCGGCCCTGCGCCGGGGAGACATCCAGACCCTCTACGCCGGCCCTCACAGCTATGTGTTCGCCCGTACCCTGCAAAGCGATCAGGTGGTGGTCGCCTGCAACCGCCACCCCACGGAGCCGCGCACCATCAGCCTGCCCCTGTGGCAGACCGCCAGCCCCGCCAGCCGCTTCACCGACGCCTTCAACGGCGACAAGTTCGAGGTGGTGCAGGGGGAGGTGCAGCTCACCATCCCGGCCAACTCCGCCAGGGTACTGCTGTCGAGCTAGGGATCGCGGCAATAGAAAACCGGCGCTCGGGGCGCCGGTTTTTTTATGCCTGCATCCCCCGAAGTGGCGGATGCTGCCTCATCGCTGTTTTTCGATCCGATAGCCCTACGTCGCCATGTGTGATGCGACGAATACATCAAACATCATCTCTTCATCAGTAGTTGATGCTGACATAGGGGACTTCGGTCACATCCCACGCCTGCTTGAGGTAGACGGTGAGCACGAAGAAGAAGTTGGCCAGCAGATTGGCGAAGCGATAGAGGATGGGATCGAAGCGCACGCCGCTCTCTTCCAGGCGTACCAGCAGACGCACCACCTTCTTGCTGCCACAGCGGCACAGGTGCAGGGTGGGAATGGGCTGGGGCCCCTGGGGCAGCACGAAGCCGGTCACCCGGCCGCGACTCGCCTCGTTGTAGTGATCGTACCGTCCCTTCAGCCAGTCCAGATCCTCCTCGAAGATGCCGAGCCGTCCCCGCACCGAGCCGTTGAGGTTGTAGATGAGCCGCTGCAGGGTCGCCAGATCCGCCATCACGGGCCGGGTATCCTCATCCGGCATCAGATGAGAGAGCACGGCCCCCACCTGGCAGCAGAGCTCGTCGGTGGCGATCTCGTAATCGCACTGGAACTGGGTTTCGAAGATGAAGGGGTAGCAGAGCTCGCGCTTGTCTCTTGGCTTCTTGGGGTTCATGGCATCGCCGGGCTGGGGAAAAGGGCAGTGTGCCAGCCCGGGGACGGGCTGGCAAACACCCCGCCCCCGCCGGCATCACGGGGGCGTCGCCAGACTAGCCGGTCGCCATCTGCTGGCCAAGCAGCCGCATGGCCTCCAGCATCCGCTGGTTGAAGCCCATGAAGCCTGCCCCCTGGGTCGCCCCGTCCTGACCCCGCGCCGCCAGCACGGTGGGCGTCAGCGCCTCCTGCTGGGAAGGGGGCAGCAGGGCGTCGGCCTGCTGCTGCAACCGGCTGAGCCTCGGCAGGTAGTCCGCCAGGGGCTTGAGGCTCTCCTGCAGGGAACTGGCCCCCTGGTAGGTCTGACTCAACTTGGCCGATTGCTTGAGCTTGAGGGAGTAGGAGACCAGCTGGCTGTCATCCAGTTGCAGCCCGTTCAGCCCGTCCGCCAGGGTCTTGCCGTCGCCCCCCTTGAAGAACTGCCCGGCCAGCTCGTCCAGCCCCTTGACCAGGGTGCCGATGGCATCCATCTCGGCACTGTCGAGATCCCCCTCCAGGGAGAAGTCGAAGCTCTGGCTCGACTTGAGGCTGAACTGGCTGCCACCCCCATCGCTCTGGGACTTGAACTGCCAGCTGTCGCTGAAGCGCAGCATCACCTTGTCCCCGTCCCGGGTCTCGATCTCGAGGAGGGCCTGCTGGCGGCTGGCCATCCTGGCATCCCCCAGATCCGTGGTCGACACCTTGCCGAAGAACTCCTTCTCGAACTCGTCGAGCCCCTTCTGGATCAGCTTGTAGCTCTGATCCATGCCGGTCTTGATGTCCTCGTTGTCCGCCCAGTCACCGAGCTGCTTCCTGGCGTCACCGAAGCCCTTGTCCACCCCCTTGCGGGCCTGCTCCATCATCTTGGTCAGGTCGTCGTCGGACTTGCCGTCCGCACGGGCCGCGCCTATCCGCCCGGTGACGAACTGCAACACGTTGTCCGCCACCGACTGGAAATCGAACAGGGTCTCCGGGGTGACCTCCTGGGGCTCCTGCACCTTGGGTGCCTTGTAGCCCTGGCCGTTGATCTCCAGCGCAAATTGCAGCGCCTGCTGGATCAGCACCTGGGCCCATTTCGGGGGCTTGTTCAGGGAGACCTCATCCCCCTTGTCCGCCGTTTTCGACTCCGTCTGTTGAGGCGATTTGGGAGCAATGCCCACTCCCTTGGGTTGGGCTGTGCCCATGCCATCAATTTGCATCATTACTCTCCCGCCTATAGTGGTGGATCGGTTATCGGCCCGACTGGCCACTTCTTGACCACAAAAAACTTGGACAATCCGCAACGGCCTTTTAAAATCCCCACCCTTTGGTTGGCTGCGGCCTTCCCCCGGTCTTTCCCCGGCTCAGCCCGGTGCATGCGAGGTATCCATGACTCAATCCCAGCCATCTTCCGCCGACGCCCAGGGCAGACGGACTCCTGCCGACTACCAGGCCCAGCTCGACGAGAAGCGCGATCGCCTCACCCAGCTGTTCGCCCCCTTCAATCCGCCCGCGCTGGAGCTGCACGCCTCTCCCGCCGAGCACTACCGGATGCGCGCCGAGTTCCGCATCTGGCACGAGGGGGATGACCTCTTCCACTGCATGTATGCACCGGCCACCAAGGAGATCATCCGGGTCGACAGCTTCCCCACCGCCAGCCTGCTCATCAACCGGCTGATGCCTGTGCTGCTGGCCGGGCTGCGCCCGCACCCCGTGCTGCGCAAGAAGCTGTTCCAGATAGACTACCTCTCCACCCAGTCCGGCCAGATCTGCGTCAGCCTGCTCTACCACCGCAAGCTGGAAGCCGAGTGGCAGCAGGCCGCCGAGGCGCTGCAGGCCGACCTGCGTGCCAAGGGGTTCGAGCTGCAACTGATTGGCCGCGCCCACAAGCAGAAGATCTGCCTGGGGGATGACTTCGTCATCGAGCGGTTGACCGTGCAGGGGCGCGAGCTGGTCTACAAGCAGGTGGAAAACAGCTTCACCCAGCCCAACGCCGCCATCAATGAACAGATGCTGGGCTGGGCCCTGGACGTGACCAAGGAGAGCGAGGGCGACCTGCTGGAGCTCTACTGCGGTAACGGCAACTTCTCCATCGCCCTGGCGCAGAACTTTCGCGAGGTGCTGGCCACCGAGATTGCCAAGCCGAGCGTGGACTCCGCCCAGTTCAACATCGCCGCCAACGGTGTCGACAACCTGATCATCCTGCGCATGTCGGCGGAGGAGTTCACCATGGCGATGCGCGGCGAGCGGGAGTTCAACCGCCTCAAGGGGGTCGAGCTCGGCGCCTACCAGTGCAACACCATCTTCGTCGACCCGCCCCGGGCCGGTCTGGACGACGCCACCGTCAAGCTGGTGCAGGATTACGACAACATCCTCTACATCTCCTGCAACCCCGAGACCCTGCAGACCAACATGGCCGTGCTCGGTGAAACCCACGAGATCGCCCGCTTCGCCCTGTTCGACCAGTTCCCCTGGACCCACCACATGGAAGCCGGGGTGTACCTGAAGCGCAAGGGCGGCTGATCCGGGCGGTTCCCCGGCTGCCCCATGGCAGCCGGGGCCGCTTTGGCCACTGAAGGGCGCGGATCCTGCCTCATCGGACCGACCCGCCACGGGACAAGTGGGGCGGCCCGATGCCAACCGGTTCATCCTGCCCCCCCTTCCCCCCGGGAGAAGGGGCAAAAACCCCCGCATTGATTAGTTATCCCGGTGCAGAGCGCGGACGCAGCCGTTATGCTGGCGACACGCCCACTCACGCCATGACCGGGGAACCACGCCACCATGCCACGCGTTCTGTTTGTTGAAGACGATCCCGAGATAGGTCAGCTCATCAGCAGCTGGCTCGGTCGCCACGACATCGAGGTGCTGCTGGAGACCCGGGGTGACCGGGCACTCGACAGGGCCCTGGCCGAGCAGCCGGATCTGGTGCTGCTCGACATCATGCTGCCGGGGCAGGATGGCCTCTCCCTGTGCCGGGATCTGCGCCCGCGCTTTGCCGGCCCCATCGTCATGCTCACCTCGCTCGACAGCGACATGAACCAGATCCTGAGCCTGGAGCTGGGGGCCAACGACTACATCCTCAAGACCACGCCCCCCCCGGTGCTGCTGGCCCGGCTACGAGTCCAGTTCCGCCAGCAGGGGCAGAGCCAGCAGGCCGTGGTCCCCGCCGCCCCGCCCCAGCGCCTGCAGTTCGGCCGCCTCCAGATAGACGGCCCGGGTCGGGACGTGCGCCTCGATGGGGAGAGCATTCCCCTCTCCACCGCCGATTTCGACCTCCTGTGGGAGCTGGCCTGCCACGCGGGCCAGATCCTGGGGCGGGAGGCGCTGTTTCGAAGCCTGCGGGGGCGCGACTACGACGGCCAGGATCGCAGCATGGACGTGGCCATCTCCCGTCTGCGCCGCCGGCTCGGGGATGACAGCAACAACCCGACCCGCATCAAGACGGTGCGCCAAAAGGGTTATCTACTCGTACCCCAGGCCTGGGAATGAGCTGGTGTCTCACACGCCTGCACACCAGAAGCCAGGGAATGACAGCAACAACTCGATCTGGATCAAGACGGTGCGCCAGAAGGGTTATCTACTCGTACCCCAGGCTTGGGAATGAGCTGGTGTCTCACACGCCTGCACACCAGAAGCCAGGGAATGACAGCAACAACTCGATCTGGATCAAGACGGTGCGCCAGAAAGGTTACCTGCTGGTGCCCCAGGCCTGGGAATAAGCCCCGCCGAATGACCTTGATGCACTCAGCCTTCTCCCCTTGCGGGAGAAGGGTTGGGGATGAGGGGCAACAAGGCAATGCCCAGACGCAATCCAGGCAAGAGGAGAGCCCCCATGCGACGCCTGTTTATCCAGTTCTATCTGCTGCTGATAGGCTGCTTCACCCTCGCCATTCTGCTCATCGGGCTGGTCTATCAGGTCAGCGCCGAGCGGGCGGGGGACCGTTATCTGGAGCGGATGATGCAGGGCTCCCTCGGCCTGCTCACTGGCGAGCTGGCCCGGCTGCCGCCGGAACACTGGGCCACCCGCACCGGCGAGCAGAGCCGCCAGCTCAATCTGCCGCTGCAGATCGGCGTCCTCGCCAACCAGCCCCTGGCCAGCGAGGATCAGGCCTTCCTCGAGGCGGGAAACATCGTCATCGTCGAGGAGGATGACACCTTCCTGCAGCGCATCCCGAACACCGACAAGGTGCTGATCGTCGGCCCCGTCCCCTACCTCTCCTACCTGCACGAGCTGCACTGGGTGGACGTGGGGCTGCTGCTGCTCATCGGCCTTTCCCTCGGCCTGCCCATCCTGCTCTGGCTTCGCCCACACTGGCGCGGCCTGCAACAGCTCGAACAGACCGCCCGCCGGGTCGGCGACGGGGATCTCTCCTGTCGCACCGGTTTGCCGCCCGGCAGCAGCCTGGGCCGGGTCGGCCGCACCTTCGACCAGATGGCGGCGCAGTTGCAGGCCATGCTGGCCAGTCGCAAGCAGTTGACCGACGCCATCGCCCACGAGCTGCGCTCCCCCCTGGTGCGGCTGCGCTATCGCCTCGCCATGCTGGCCGAGCCTCCCTCACCCGAGGAGCAGCAGGGACTGGAGCGGGACCTCGGCGCCCTCGATGCCCTCATCGAGGAGATGCTCACCTATGCCAGGCTCGATCGCCCCGAACTGCCGCTGCAATGCAGCGATCTGGAGCTCGGCAGCTGGGCCGGCAGCCGCCTGGCCGACTGGCAGGCCCTGCGACCGGACAAGCGGCTCGACTTCGTGCGCCCGGCCATGGCTCTGCCCTGGCGCGGCGACACCCGATTGCTGGACCGGGCGCTGGAAAACCTCATCGGCAACGCCCTGCGCCATGCCACCAGCCAGGCAAGCCTCTGCATAGCGCGACAGGGGGACGACTATCTGCTGGAGGTCGCCGACGATGGCCCCGGCATCGATCCCGCGCTGGCCCCGCAAATCTTCGAGCCCTTCGTGCGCCTGGATCAGAGCCGGGACAGACGCACCGGCGGCGCCGGGCTGGGGCTGGCCATCGTGCGCAGCATCGCCCACCACCACGGCGGCGAGGTGCAACTGCTGCCCGGCAGCAGCGGTGCCCGTTTCTGCCTGACCCTGCCCGTACATTTGGATACAAACCGTCACCAGTCGCTCACTGAACCGCAGGTCGAACAACCCTAGGATGAAGTCATGGAGAAACGCTCCATGTCATCAAACCGAACGAGGAACTGGAATATGAACAAGCTGATCCCCCTGACTCTGGCCGCTGTCTTCGCCCTGACCTCCGGCTTCACCATGGCTGCCACCCCGACCAAGGCCGCCGCTCCCCACGCCACCCAGACCAAGGTCGTGAAAAAGCATCACAAGGCTGCCCACGCCAAGGCGCCGGCCGTCAAGGTTGCTCCCAAGACCAAGTAAGCTGCCCGCTTCCACCATGAAAAAGGGGCCCCCGACAGGGGGCCCCTTCTGTTTTGCGCGCTTGCCGTGACTCAACCCAGCATGTAATCCGCCGGCAGTTCGATGCGGGCCACCCCGGAGGCAACCGCCGCCAGTGCCACGGCACGGGCAACCCGCGGCAGCAGGCGGGCGTCCATGGGCTTGGGAATGACGTAGTCCTTGCCGAAGGCGAGTTCACTCACGCCAGCAGCGGTCAGCACCTCGGCGGGCACCGGCTCCTTGGCCAGAGCACGGATCGCCTCCACTGCCGCAATCTTCATGGCATCGTTGATGCGGCTGGCACGGGCGTCGAGGGCGCCGCGGAAGATGAAGGGGAAGCAGAGCACGTTGTTGATCTGGTTCGGGTAGTCCGAGCGGCCGGTACCCATGATGAGATCCCCGCGCACTCCGTGAGCCAGGGCAGGCTTGATCTCGGGGTCCGGGTTGGAACAGGCGAAGATCACCGGGTTGGGGGCCATCAGGGCCACCGCCTCGGCAGGCAGTACGTCCGGGCCGGAGACGCCGACGAAGACGTCAGCCCCGTCGATGACATCCATCAGGGTACGCAGGGGGGTGTCGTTGGCGAAACGCTGCTTGTACTGGTTGAGATCGGTGCGGCCGCTGTGGATCACACCCTGGCGGTCCAGCATGAAGATGTTGTGCGGCGCAGCCCCGCACTTGATCAGCAGATCCATGCAGGCGGTGGCGGCGGCACCGGCGCCCATGCAGACGATGCGGCTGGTGCCAATCTCCTTGCCCTGCACTTCCAGCGCGTTGAGCAGCCCGGCGGCGGTGACGATGGCGGTACCGTGCTGGTCATCGTGGAACACCGGGATGTCGCAGCGGGCGATCAGCGCCTCTTCAATCTCGAAGCACTCGGGGGCCTTGATGTCTTCCAGGTTGATGCCGCCGAAGGTGTCGGCGATGGCGGCCACCGTATCGATGAACTGGGCGCTGGTCTCGTGCTTCACCTCGATGTCGATGGCGTCGATGCCGGCAAAGCGCTTGAACAGCAGGGCCTTGCCCTCCATCACCGGCTTGGAGGCCAGCGGGCCCAGATTGCCCAGCCCCAGGATGGCGGTGCCGTTGGAGATGACGGCCACCAGGTTGCCCTTGCCGGTGTAACGGTAGGCATCGGCCGGATTGGCGGCGATCTCGCGTACCGGTTCGGCAACGCCCGGGCTGTAGGCCAGCGCCAGATCGCGAGCGGTCTCGGCGGGCTTGGTGAGGGCGATGGCGATTTTGCCCGGGACAGGTTGGGCGTGGTAGTCGAGTGCCTGTTGGCGGAGATCGTGCTGCTGATCGGACATGGGGGACCCCGATACGGAAATGAATGAGTGATGCGTTGGCTCGCCAGCGGGCGAGGGCTGAGGATCATAAAGAAATCCCCCGCCCTTTCACAGCATAAAATATCGCTGGATAGCAATGACAGGCTAATCAGTAGCATGTCATGCCACCCAAAACTACCCAATTAGTTATAGATTCGATTTCAATCCATGACTGGAATGCCGGCTTTTGCCTCTGCCTGCCGGGCGATGGCCTCCGTCATCCCCTGGAAGATGAAGAGGTGAAACGGCAGCATGGCAAGCCAGTAGGCCAGCCCCCAGGCCCCCTGCGGGTGCCAGTGGGCCGTCACCCTAAGCCGGGTCAGGCCGGACTCCAGGGGCTGGATGTTGAACTCCAGCCGACCGACGCCGGGGGCCTTCATGTTGAACAGCAGATCCAGCCTGCGTCCTTCATCCACCCCGAGGATCTGCCAGGAGTCGAGCATGTCCCCCTTCACGAAACGATCCGGATTGGTGCGGCCACGGGTGCGGGCCGGGCCGCCAATCAGGTGATCCATCCATTCGCGAACCACCCACAACTCGTTCATGTAGAAGTAGCGCTGCTCACCCCCCAGTTGTTGCAACACCTGCCACACCACCTCGGGGGCGGCGAGGCAGATGGCATCGCCGCTGGCGGTGCGGTCATAGAAGCCGTACTCGGGATGGCGCCAGCGCAGGCCGAGCGGGGTCTCCTCCCCCTGCTGCTCGGCGCCCAGCCGCTGCTCCAGAGAGAGGCTCTCGGCCAGCGCCTCGTCGAAGCTGAGCAGGGTTTGCGGCAGCAGGGCCCGCAGTGGGCCGTCGTCGGCCGGGATGTCGTGCTTGAGCCCCCCCACCAGCGCCTTGGCGATGGGTTGGGGAACCGAGGTGGCGAACTGCAGCCACCAGGCGGAGAGCCGGGGGCTCAAAAAAGGTATCGGAATGATGGGGCAGCGTTTGCCGATATGGGCTGCGAACTTCTGGAGCTGCTGCTGGTAGCTGAGCAGCTCGGGGCCGGCCGCATTGAAGATCTGGCCATCCACCCCGTCGGCTTCCACCAGCCCGCCCAGATAGTGCAAGAGGTTGGAGAGGGCAATGGGGGGCGTGCGGGAGCGCACCCACTTGGGCGTCACCATCATGGGCAGGTTGTACACCAGATCCCGCATCACCTCGAACGCCGCCGAGCCGGGGCCTATGATGATGCCGGCACGCAGCTCTACCGTGGGCACCCCTGCGCTGCGAAACAGCTCCCCACAGTAGCGCCGGGAGTTGAGGTGGCGACTGTTGCAGGGCTCGGGCTGGATGGCGCCGAGATAGACGATACGGCGCACCCCGGCGGCACGGGCGGCGGCGGCGAAGTTCTTCACTCCCTGCTGCTCCAGCCGGTGAAAACCGGCCCCCGCCCCCATGGCGTGAACCAGATAGAAGACGGTGTCGACCCCCGCCAGCGCAGGGGGCAGGGTGGCCGGCTTGAGGCTGTCGGCGAGGCGAAACGCCACCCCCTCCGGCAGACGGCAGGGACGACGGGCCCCGGCGATGACCCTGTACCCCAGACCCTGCAGATGAGGCACCAGGTAGGATCCTATGTACCCGGCAGCTCCCATCACCAGACATGTGCGCATCGGCTCTTCTCCCTTGGTTGAGCCAACACCATAGGGCAAAGCGGGGAATTACAGAATGGCGGCCAATAAAAAAGGCACCCGATGGGCGCCTTTTTCAGAATTCTTCAGAAGCAAGATTACTTCTTGGAGGTCAAGCCACCGAAACGCTTGTTGAACTTGTCTACGCGGCCGCCGCTAGAAACTTCTTTCTGCTTGCCGGTGTAGAACGGGTGGCACTCGGAGCACACGTCCAGGTTCAGATCTTTACCGATGGTAGAGAAGGTGTTGATGACGTTACCGCAAGAGCACTTGGCGGTGATGGCTACGTAGTCAGGATGGATACCAGCTTTCATGGACAACCTCAATTATCAGGCCGTGTCGCCATCCGATCTCTTGTCGGACACCACACGATTGTTGAACACAGTTTCAAAGGCTGCGAATAATATAGGAAACGCCTGAGATCAGGCAAGTGGCTTCGCAGAAAAAATAGGCAACCCCTGGTGAATTCTTCCCAAACGCTGGATCTGGTTCGTGTGGCTGTGCCGGTGCCGTTGCGCCGTCATTTCGACTATCTCTCTCCCCTGCCCTTGCCTGCCCCCGGTTGCCGGGTCGAGATCCCGTTCGGCCCGCAGACCCTGGTCGGTCTGGTGGTGGATCACCCGACCGAGAGCCTGGTCCCCCGCAACAAATTAAAGCCCTTGAAGAGGGTGCTCGACAGCGCCCCCGTGCTGGGGCCCGACATTCTGGCGCTGATGGCCTGGAGCGCCGGTTACTACCAGCACCCGCTGGGGGAGGTACTGCCCCACGCCCTGCCGGTGCTGGTGCGCAAGGGGGAGCACGCCGCCTATCGGGAGCTGGAGTTCTGGTTTGCCACCGATGCGGGCATGGCCATCGACCTCAACGAGCTCAAGCGGGCGGCCAAGCAGCAGCAGGCCCTCGCCTTGCTGCGCAAGGGGCCGCAGACCCCCTCCGCCCTCAAACAGGAGGAGATCCAGAGCGCAGCCCTCACCGCGCTGGAGAAGAAGGGGCTGTTGGAGAAGCGTTCGCTCGAGCCGAGCCATGATGGCGACTGGGCCACCCGCTTCGAGCCGGGTGAGGGGCTGCGCCTCAACGGCGAGCAGGCGCTGGCGGTGGCCGCCGTCACCAGCCAGAGCAACAAGTTCGGTGCCTTCCTGCTGGACGGCATCACGGGCTCCGGCAAGACCGAGGTTTACCTCAGCATCCTCGAGCCCCTGCTCAAGGCGGGCAAGCAGGCGCTGGTGATGGTGCCGGAAATCGGCCTCACCCCCCAGACCATCAACCGCTTTCGCCGCCGCTTCAACGTGCCCGTGGTGGCAATGAACTCCGCCATGAACGACAGGGAACGGCTCGATGCCTGGCTCGCCTGCCGCGACGGTGGTGCCGCCATTCTGATCGGCACCCGATCCGCGGTGTTCACGCCGTTCAAGGACCTCGGCATCATTATCATCGACGAGGAGCACGACGGCTCCTTCAAGCAACAGGACGGCTTTCGCTACCACGCGCGAGATCTGGCGGTGATGCGGGCCCATCGCGCCGGCATTCCCATCCTGCTTGGATCTGCCACCCCGTCGCTGGAGACGCTGCACAACGCCCGTAGCGGCAAGTATCACCACCTCACTCTCACTCGCCGCGCCGGCAACGCCCAGACCGCTCGCCAGGTGATCCTCGACATCAAGAACGTGCGGCTGCAGGCGGGGCTCTCCCCCCAGCTGGAACAGCTGATGGCCGAGCATCTGGCAGCGGGCAACCAGGTAATGCTGTTTCTCAACCGCCGCGGCTATGCGCCGGCACTCATCTGCCACCAGTGCGGCTGGAGTGCCGCCTGCGAGCGCTGTGACGCCTGGTACACCTGGCACCAGGCCGGGCGACGGCTGCACTGCCACCACTGCGACAGCGTGCGCCCTCTGCCCCATCACTGCCCAGAGTGCGGCAGCAGCGAGTTGATCGGATCCGGGGTCGGCACAGAGCAGCTGGAGCAGCTGCTTGGCACCGTTTTTCCCCAATATCCGGTGGTGCGCATCGACCGGGACAACACCCGCCGCAAGGGGGAGCTGGAGACGCACCTCGGCGACATCAAGGCGGGCAAGTACAAGATCCTGATCGGCACCCAGATGCTGGCCAAGGGCCACCACTTCCCCGACGTGACGCTAGTGGGCCTGCTGGACGTGGATGGCGCCCTGTTCAGCGCCGATTTTCGCGCCGCCGAGAAGCTGGCCCAGCTCTACACCCAGGTGGCGGGCCGGGCTGGTCGCGCCAGCAAACCGGGGCTGGTGGTGCTGCAGAGCCACCATCCCGAACACGCTCTGCTGCAGGATCTGACCCAGAACGGCTATGGCCACTTCGCCGACACGGCGCTGAAAGAGCGCCGCCTGCTGGGGCTGCCACCGTTCAGCCATCAGGGACTGTTCCGGGCCGAGGCCAACGGCCGCGACGAGGTACAGCTGTTCCTCAGTCGTCTCGCCGATACCCTGCGCAGCGCCCGCTATCCCCAGGTGCAGGTGCTGGGGCCCATCAGCGGCTTCATGGAGCGCAAGGCGGGCAAGTTTCGCATGCAGCTGCTGGTGCAGGGGCCCAGCCGGGCACCGCTGGCCCAGCTGCTCGACTGGGCGGTGAAGGAGCTGGAGGGGTGGCCCGAGACCAAGCGGGTGCGCTGGAGTCTGGATATCGACCCCACGGAACTGAACTAGCGCGGCTCTGCCAGCACGGCCTCCGCCAACACCCTGGCCTGTTCCAGAGCCAGAGGCTGCTGATAGCTGTGGGCCATCACCACGGCCCCTTCCAGCAGCAGGCATAACCCGGTGGCCTGCACCTCGGTGCATTCGAGGGCCTCCCTGACCCAGTTCAGCAACGCACGCTTGTGGGCCACCACCAGCTTGCGCACCGGGTGGCGAGGATCGGAGAACTCGGCGCTCGCGTTGATGAAGTTGCAGCCGTAGAAGTCGCGGCGGCCAAACCAGTCTGCAAAGCCATCGAGCAGCGCCAGCAACCTGGCCTCCCGCCCCGACACCCCATCCATCCTGGCATCGAGCAGGGCAAAGAACTCCGCATCCCGTGCCATCAGCACGGCTTCGATCAAGGCATCCTTGGTGGGGAAGTGGCGATAGAGGGTGCGTTTGGTACTGCCCGCCTCGGCCCAGATGCGATCGATGCCGGTGGCGTGAAAGCCGTGACGATTGAACAGCCGATAGGCTGTCGTCATCAGCTGTTGCCGTTTTTCGCTCATGGTGAATTTCCTCTTGAAGTACACCGATCTGTCTACCTAATGTCGCAGGCTGGATCAAGTGATCCGGCACAGACAAGGAGACAGGAGATGGAAACAAGACGATGGCGAAGTGCCTGGCTGGCAGGGCTCGGTGCCTGCCTGGCCATAATGTTGCTCGGCTGGCTGGACATGAGCTGGCAGTCAACCCTGTTGATGGCACCGTTCGGGGCAAGCTGTGTGCTGCTCTTCTCACTGCCGGACAGTCCGCTGGCCCGTCCGCAGAACGTGCTGGGAGGCCACCTGTTATCGGCCACCGTGGGTTTGGTGGTGCAATTGCTCCCGCTACCGATGGAACTCAAGCTGGCGCTGGGTGTGGGCCTGTCCATTGCACTCATGCAGGGACTGGGGCTGATCCACCCCCCCGCCGGAGCCAATCCACTGTTGATCCTGCTCACCACCCAGTCCTGGCCTTTCCTCTGGCAAACAGTGCTGCCCGGCGCCTTGCTGCTGATCATGGTGAGTCATTGCGCCAAGCGGCTGCAAACGTCACGGCTCACACCCACATAAACAACGAGGGGGCCAAGGCCCCCTCGTTGTTTAATAGCAAGGCAAAGATGGCTTATTCGGCGACCTGGGAGACCCCGGTCAGGCGCACCTCGACCCGGCGATCCGGGGCCAGGCAGGCGATCATCTGCGCCTTGGCGCCATCAGGGCAGCTGCCCCCGGTCACGGGCGAAGACTCTCCCCGCCCTTCGGCACGCACCTTGTCGGCAAACAATCCCTTGGCGATGAGATAATCCGCCACCGTGCGGGCACGCTGTTCGGAGAGGGACTGGTTGTAGGCCTCCGAGCCGATGCGGTCGGTATGACCGATCACCGTCGCCACCCCGTCTTTCGGATTGGCCGCCAGGATCTGGGCAAACAGGTTGTCGAGGGCCTGGCTGGCGGCTGGCTTCAGGGTCGCCTTGTTGAACTCGAACAGCACATCGGAATCCAGGCTGAACTGTTTCTCCACCAGCACGGGGGCCGGGGCGGGCGCAGGTTCGGGCGCAGGCGTTGGTGCCACCGGCTCGTCGCCGATCTGGCCGAAGCGATAGAGCATGCCGACCGACAGCAGGCCGTTGTCCATCTCGATGCCTGACTCGTCGAGGGAAGTCTTGCCAAGGGGGGTGGTGTACTGGTATTCGAGGCGGGCGGCCCAATCCTTGTCGATGGCGTATTCGACCCCCAGCGCCCCGACAAAGGCGGCACCATGATATTTGTTGCCCTCATGGGATTCGGAGAGGCTGCTGGTGCCATCGCTGGCCCTGACGTTGAGTGAGCTCTCGGTCCAGGCATAGGCCCCCCCGAGACGGCCGTAGATATCCAGTGCCGAGGTTGCAGGCAGGATGATCTTCATGGTGGCCTGCACCATCTGGGCCTTGGCCTCGCCATCGAGTGCGAAATCAACCCCGTTGCCCGAGTAGTGCTTGTCCACCTGATACTTGCCGAGCCAGTCATAGCCGAGCTCAATCGCCACGTTTCTGTTTACCTGATAACCGGCAAACAGCCCCAGACCGAGATCATCGCTGTTCTCGTTCACCTTGGTCGCATCGAACAGCTCTTCGACCTGAGCGTTGTAATCCACCCCGTAATAATTTGACCAGCCGGCCTTGCCGCCGACATACCAGGTGTTGTCCTGGGCGGCAGCCTGCACCGTCCCTGTTGCCATCAAAGCGCCGATCAGGACGGCGAGCATAGATCTGTTCATGGATGAGCCCCTGCAATGAATTGTTATGACGCGGCTGCGTCTCTCTTCCCTGACGGGGCCCTGAACCCAAGCCCCGCATTCAGATTATCCCATCTGCAACCAGCCTCAAACGACCAGGGACTCAGGAGTGTGATATTGGCGACATTATCGGCCACCGTGCCCCCAATCATGGGGGCCGGCGCGTTGCCCATAAAAAAACGAAGAGCCGGGCTCTTCGTTTTTCATCTGGCAAGGGGATGGCTCCCCGCTCACTGACTGCCCTGGCTCGCCAGGAACAGGCGGTAGGCGGGATCCTCGCTCACCTCTTTCCAGCCGTAGCCAATCTCGTGCAGGTAGTCGTGGAAAGCCGCCACGTCCTCGTCCGGCAGCTCGAAGGCGCAGAGCACCCGTCCGTAGTCGGCGCCGTGGTTGCGGTAGTGGAACAGGCTGATGTTCCAGCGACAGCCCAGGGTCTCGAGGAAGCGCATCAGGGCCCCCGGCTGCTCCGGGAACTTGAAGCTGTAGAGGCGTTCACCGAGGGGCCGGGCCGGGCGGCCGCCAATCATGTAGCGCACGTGGTTCTTGGCCAGCTCGCTCTCGGTCATGTTGACCACCGGATAACCGTTGCCGCCGAGTTGATCGATGATCTGGCCCAGCTCCTCGTCACCGCCGGTGAGGCGCACCGAGACGAACAGCGACGCCTGCTCGGCATCGGCGTAGCGGTAGTTGAACTCGGTCACCATGCGGGGCCCCAGCTGACGGCAGAAGTCGAGGAAGGCCCCCTTGCGCTCGGGGATGGTCACCGCCAGCATGCCCTCGCGCTTCTCGCCGATCTCGCAGCGCTCCGACACGTAACGCAGGCTGTGGAAGTTGACGTTGGCGCCGGACAGAATGGCCGCCATCCGCCCCCCTTTCACCTGCTCTCGCTCGCTGTAGGCCTTGAGGCCCGCCAGGGACAAGGCCCCTGACGGCTCGGCGATGGCGCGGCAGTCATCGAAGATGTCTTTCAGGGCGGCGCAGATCTGGTCGTTGGAGACGGTCACCACCTCGTCCAGATACTGGTTGCACAGCCGGAAGGTCTCCTCGCCGATGCGCTTGACCGCCACCCCGTCCGCAAACAGGGAGACCCGGTCCAGATTGACCGGCTCGCCAGCCGCCAGCGCCGCCTTGAGGCAGGCGGACCCCTCCGCCTCCACCCCGATCACCTTCACATCCGGCAGCAGCTGCTTGATGTAGACCGCCACCCCGGCGGCCAGGCCGCCGCCGCCCACCGGCACGAAGACGTGGGTGAGGTGGGTATCCTGCTCCAGCAGCTCCTTGCCGATGGTGCCCTGGCCCGCGATCACCTCGACGTCGTCGAACGGCGGGATCAGGGTGTAGCCCTCCAACTCGGCGAGTCGGCGGCTCTCGCCGTAGGCCTCATCGAAGCTGTTGCCAAACAGCATGACGTTGCCGCCCTGACGGCGCACCGCGTCGATCTTGATGTCCGGCGTGGTCTTGGGCATCACGATGATCGCCTTGATGCCGAGCTTGGCGGCCGACAGGGCGACCCCCTGGGCGTGGTTGCCGGCAGAGGCGGCGATGACGCCGCGTTCTTTCTGCTCCTGGGTCAGGGTGGCGATCTTGTGGTAGGCGCCGCGCAGCTTGAAGGAGTGAACCGGTTGCAAATCCTCCCGCTTCAGGCTGACGTGATTGCCGAGCCGCTCGGAGAGTTTCTTCAGGGTTTGCAAAGGGGTGACCCTCGCCGCCTCGTAGACGGGGGAGAGCAGTACCTTGCGTAGATAATCCGCCGCAGAGACCATGGTTTATACCCCCGTCTCGTGGCGAAGGGCGCGCAATGCGCCCATATCATGACAGTTCATTCTCTCACTCCCCCAGCAGGGTGCGATCGCGCACCGCGCCCTTGTCGGCGCTGGTGGCGAACATGGCGTAGGCGCGCAGGGCAAAGGAGACCTCGCGCTGACGATCGACCGGCTTCCAGCCACGGGCAGAGACGGCGGCGCGACGAGCAGCCAGCACGCTGTCTGCCACCTCCAGCACCATGCTGCGGGCTGGGATGTCGATGTTGATGATGTCGCCATCCTCCACCAGACCGATAGTGCCACCGGAGGCCGCCTCCGGGGAGACATGACCGATGGAGAGACCCGAGGTACCGCCGGAGAAGCGACCGTCGGTGATGAGGGCACACGCCTTGCCCAATCCCATGGACTTGAGATAGGTGGTGGGATAGAGCATCTCCTGCATGCCGGGGCCCCCTTTCGGGCCCTCGTAGCGGATCACCACCACTTCACCGGCTTTCACCGTGCCGTCCAGAATGCCGCTCACCGCGCTCTCCTGGCTCTCGAATACCCGGGCCGGGCCGCGGAAGGTGAGGTTCTCCTCGTCCACCCCGGCGGTCTTGACGATGGCCCCGTTGAGGGCGAGGTTGCCAGCGAGGACCGCCAGGCCACCTTCCTGGCTGTAGGCGTGATCGAAGGAGCGGATGCACCCCTCGGCGCGGTCCAGATCCAGCTCGGGCCAGCGGCAATCCTGACTGAACGCCTTGGTGGTACGGATGCCGGCAGGGCCTGCACGGTAGAAGTCGTGAACCCCCTTGTCATTGCTGCGGCTGACGTCATATTCGGCCAGCAGCTCCACCAGGGAAGTGCCCAGCACGTTGCGGGTATCCCCGTGCACCAGGCCCGCTTTTTCCAGCTGACCCAGGATGGCAACCACGCCGCCGGCGCGGTGCACGTCTTCCATGTGGTACTTCTGGGTGGAAGGCGCCACCTTGCACAGCTGGGGCACCTTGCGGGACATGCGGTCGATGTCGGACATGGTGAAGTCGACGCCCGCCTCCTGGGCTGCCGCCAGCAGGTGCAGCACGGTATTGGTGGAGCCGCCCATGGCGATGTCGAGCGCCATGGCGTTCTCGAACGCCGCCTTGGTGGCGATGTTGCGCGGCAGTGCCGAGGCATCGTCCTGCTCATACCAGCGCTTGGCCAGAGTGACGATGCGCTGGCCCGCCAGCTTGAACAGCTGCTCGCGATCGGCGTGGGTCGCCAGCAGGGAGCCGTTGCCCGGCTGGGAGAGACCCAGTGCCTCGGTCAGGCAGTTCATGGAGTTGGCGGTGAACATGCCGGAGCAGGAGCCGCAGGTGGGGCAGGCGCTGCGCTCGATCTGGTCGCTCTGGGCGTCGGAGACCTTGGGGTCGGCACCCTGGATCATGGCGTCCACCAGATCCAGCTTGATGATCTGGTCGGAAAGCTTGGTCTTGCCCGCTTCCATGGGTCCGCCGGAGACGAAGATCACCGGGATGTTGATGCGCAGGGCAGCCATCAGCATCCCCGGGGTGATCTTGTCGCAGTTGGAGATGCAGACCATGGCGTCGGCGCAGTGGGCGTTGACCATGTACTCCACCGAGTCGGCGATGAGCTCCCGGGACGGCAGGGAATAGAGCATGCCACCGTGGCCCATGGCGATGCCGTCATCCACGGCGATGGTGTTGAACTCCTTCGCGACCCCGCCAGCCGCCTCGATTTCGCGGGCGACCAGCTGGCCCAGATCCTTGAGGTGGACGTGGCCCGGCACGAACTGGGTGAAAGAGTTGACCACGGCGATGATGGGCTTGCCGAAATCCTGATCGGTCATGCCGGTGGCACGCCAGAGGGCGCGGGCCCCGGCCATGTTACGTCCGTGGGTGGTGGTGGCGGATCTCAACTTCGGCATTGTCTCTACTCCCTGAATGCCCCTGGGGCGCATTGTCTTTCAACATGAATGTGTGATTCGCGGATCGGTAATCGATCCTGGTGAAGGCACCTCGGGGAGCCTTCACCGGAAGCGACTCGGGGAGGCGTGACGCCTCCCCGCTCTCATCAGTCGTTGACCGGCGTCAGCCAGCCCCACTTGTCTTCGGTCTTGCCGTTGAACAGGCCGAAGAAGGCGTTCTGCAACTGCTCGGTCACCGGGCCACGGCAACCGGCGCCCACCTTCATCCGATCCACCGAGCGCACCGGGGTCACCTCGGCCGCCGTGCCGGTCATGAAGATTTCGTCTGCGACGTACAGCGCTTCACGGGGCAGCGCCTGCTCGCGTACCTCGTAACCCAAGTCGCGCGCCAGCGTCATGATGGTGTCGCGGGTGATGCCGGGCAGGATGGCGGCGGTGGCGGGCGGGGTGAACAGCACGCCGTTCTTCACCAGAAACAGGTTCTCCCCCGCCCCTTCGCTCAGATAGCCGTTCACATCCAGCGCCAGCCCCTCGGCGAAGCCGTTGCGCTTGGCCTCGCGGCTGATGAGCTGGGAAGAGAGATAGTTGCCCCCCGCCTTGGCACCGGTCGGGATGGTGTTGGGAGCGAGCCGGTTCCAGGAGGTGACGCACACATCCACCCCGTTTTTCAGCCCCTCTTCTCCGAGGTAGGCGCCCCAGGGCAGGGCCGCGACCATGAGGTCGGCCTTGGCATCCAGCGGCGGATGCAGCCCCAGCCCCACGTTGCCGACAAAGGCCAGCGGGCGCAGGTAGCCGCTCTTCAGGCCGTTCTCGCGCACCACGGTGCGGCAGGCTTCATTCACTTCGGTCTCGCTGTAGGGGACGTCCATCCAGTAGATCTTGGCGGAGTCGAACAGGCGTCGGGTGTGCTCCTGCAGGCGAAAGATGCAGGTCCCCTTGGGAGTGTCATAGGCCCGCACCCCCTCGAACACCGAGGAGCCGTAGTGCAGGGCATGGCTCATGACATGCACCTGGGCATCCTGCCAGGGGACCAGCTTGCCGTTGAACCAGATGTATTGGGGGTGGGCGGCGGATTGGGAAGGCTGTGACATTGGCTTGGCTCCTTAAGCTCTGATCCGGGGTTGCTGTTCCAGTGCATCGACCCGGGAGACATCCACCAGCTTGACCAGCTGGCACCACAACTGCTGGATGGGACGTACCGATTCGACAGTAACCGTGATCCGCAGCTGTTGGCAATCCTGCTCCATGTTGAGGGCGCAGAGATTGAAACCGCGGTGACGGACCACCCGCAGCACCCGTTCCATCACTTCGGGTCTGGGTTGGGCATGGATTTCCAGGGTGCTGGTATTGAGCTGGTTCATGGGCGTTGCTCCATCATCTTGTGGTTGGCGACTCCTGGCGGAACCAGGGGCCAGACATTTTCTTCCTCTGAAATAGCCACATGCAGCAGATAGGCACTCTCGCTCGCCAGCAGGCGATCCAGTGCCGGACCTATCTCTTCCTTGCATGTGATGGTCTCGCCGGGAATGCCGAAGGCGGCAGCCAGGGCGACGAAATCGGGGTTGTCGGACAGATTGGTCTCGCTGTAGCGACCGTCGAAGAACAGCTCCTGCCATTGGCGCACCATGCCGAGGCGCTGGTTGTCCAGCAGCACCATCTTCACCTTTAGCCGGGCCCGGCGGATGGTGCCGAGCTCCTGCACGTTCATCATGAAGGAGCCGTCCCCGCTCACCAGCACCACCTCGTCATCGGGGCGCGACATCTTGGCGCCGATGGCGGCGGGCAGGCCGAAGCCCATGGTGCCGAGGCCGGCACTGGAGAGGTGGTTGCGCGGGCTGGTGAAACGCATGTGCTGGGCCACCCACATCTGGTGCTGACCCACGTCGCAGGCCACCACGCTGGTGTCAGGCAGCTGGCTTGAAAGCTCTTTGAGCAGAGCCGGGGCGTAGATGGCCTGACCCGGATGGTCGTAGCGGAAGGCGTATTCCCGAGCCATGGTGGCGCAGTGCTCGCGCCAGGGGTCGAGGGTCAGCGTCATCGCCAGGGCGGGCAGCACACGCTTGAGATCCGTGGTGATCCCCACATCGGCGGCGCGGCGCTTGCCGAACTCGGCGGCGTCCACATCCAGGTGGATCACCTTCGCCTCGGGGGCAAATTCCTCCAGCTTGCCGGTCACCCGATCATCGAAACGGGCGCCTACCACCACCAGCAGATCGCACTGCTGTACCGCCAGGTTGGCGGCCTTGGTACCGTGCATGCCGAGCATGCCCAGATAAACGGGGCTGTCGGGGTCGAGGGCACCTATCCCCTTGAGGGTGGTGACCGCCGGCATCCCCGTGGTGGCGGCAAAGTCGCGCAGCTGCTGCTCGGCATTGGCCATGCCCACCCCACCACCGACGTAGAGTACCGGACGCTCGGCACCGGCCAGCAGGGTGCGGGCGGCCGTCAGCTCGGCCTGATTCAGGGGCTCGGGTTCCTCCACGGCAAACAGCGGGCTTTGAGAAGGAACGGCGGCCAGCTGCACATCCTTGGGCAGGTCGATGAGCACGGGACCCGGACGCCCTTCGGTGGCGATGGCGAAGGCTTCGGCAATGACCCGTCCCAGATCCGCCGGGTCCGTCACCATGAAGGAGTGCTTGGTGCAGGAAAGGGACATGCCGAGCACGTCCACTTCCTGAAAGGCATCGGTACCGACGGCGGCGCAGGGCACCTGGCCGCTGATGGCCACCAGCGGTACCGAATCGAGCAGTGCCTCCGCGAGGCCGGTGACCAGGTTGGTGGCGCCGGGGCCAGAGGTAGCGATGCAGACCCCCACCTGACCGGAAGCGCGGGCATAACCCACCGCAGCCATGGCGGCACCCTGCTCGTGGCGGCAGAGCTGATGGGCCAGGCCACCGTCATACAGGGCGTCGTAGACCGGCATGATGGCTCCGCCCGGGTAACCAAACACCTGGGTCACACCCTGTTTCTTGAGAGCCTGTACCAAAAACTGCGCGCCGTTCATGTGGAAAATCCTGTCCTTTGGTCGAAAAAAAACCCCCGGGCCGTGAGGCTCGGGGGTCGCTTGTTTCGTTCTGTCCGGTGGTGGGTCTATCCCTTGTTCCGTGCAGCCAAACGAGCCCCGAGCGGTGAGATAATAATCACCACTAGGACCACAATAATGCTGACGAAACGGGAGGCCATGTTCATAGTTACAACCGGAAATCCTGTGAAATGGGAGCGGAGCTTGCCGCGAATGGCTATTAGAACTAGCACGGTGATTTTTATTGGGCAAGCACTTTTTACCTGACAAGACTCTGATTTTAACTGCTCTGAAACCTGACAACTGGAACAAAAAACTAATAAAAAACGATTAACCAGCATATACATCAAACCAAGGACGGTATTTATGTCATTAGCTGTTGTTTATAGCCGTGCCAGCCTGGGGATAGCGGCGCCGCAAGTCACGGTGGAGGTGCACCTCTCCAACGGCCTGCCCGCCTTCAACATGGTGGGGTTGCCGGAAACCTCGGTGAAAGAGTCGCGGGATCGGGTGCGCAGCGCCCTGCTCAACGGCAATTTCGAATTTCCGGCCAAGCACATCACGGTCAACCTGGCCCCTGCGGATCTGCCCAAAGAGGGGGGCCGCTTCGACCTGGCCATCGCCATCGGCATTCTCGCCGCATCCAAGCAGATACCCGCAAAATACCTGCTCGATCACGAATTTTTAGGGGAATTGGCCCTGACGGGCGAGATCCGCCCCGTGCTTGGGGTGCTCCCCTCGGTGCTCGCCTGCCGCGACGCAGGGCGCACCCTGCTGGTCCCACGGGAGAACGGTCCGGAGGCTTCCCTCATACAGGATGCCGAGGTGCGCACCGCCCACCAGCTGCTGGCGGTCACCGCCTGGCTGGCGGGCCAGTACGAACTGCCGCTGCCGGAACCCCAGAGCGCGGAGACCCTGCCCGACGTGCCGGATCTGCAGGATGTGATCGGTCAGTCCCAGGCGAAGCGGGCGCTGGAGATCGCCGCAGCTGGCAGCCACAACCTGCTGTTCATCGGCCCCCCCGGCACCGGCAAGAGCATGTTGGCCAGCCGTCTGCCCGGCATTCTGCCACCGCTGAGCGAACAGGAGGCGCAGCAGACCGCCGCCATCCACTCCATCGGCGGCCTCACCCCCCGCGCAGGCCACTGGCACCACAGGCCGTATCGCACGCCCCATCACAGCGCCTCGGCAGTGGCGCTGGTGGGCGGGGGTACCCATCCCAGGCCTGGCGAAATTTCCCTCGCCCACAACGGGGTCCTGTTTCTGGATGAACTGCCGGAGTTCGAGCGCAAGGTGCTCGACTCCCTTCGCGAGCCGCTGGAAACCGGGCACATCACCATCAGTCGTGCCGCCCGCCAGGTGGATTTTCCCGCCCGCTTCCAACTGGTGGGTGCCATGAATCCCAGCCCCTGCGGCCATTATGGCGACGGCCAGACCCGCTCCAGCCCGGATCAGATCCTGCGCTATCTGGGCAAGCTCTCCGGCCCCTTTCTCGACAGGTTCGATCTGACGGTAGAGGTCCCGCTCTTGCCCAGGGGGAGCCTGACCGGCAAGGCGGAGCGGGGGGAGTCGAGCCAGCAGATACGCGAACGGGTGCTGGGGGCGCGAGAGCGCATGCTGAGTCGCAGCGGAAAACTCAACAATCTGCTGGATAGTCGTGAAATCGAAGATGTTTGCAGATTATCGCCACAGGATGCTGAGTTTCTGGAGGGTGCAATCCAGAAGCTGGGGCTCAGCATCCGGGCCTGGCACCGCATCCTGCGGGTATCGCGCACCATCGCCGATCTGGCGGGACACGCCACCATCGAGAGAGCGCATCTGATCGAAGCCCTGGGCTATCGTGCCATGGACAGGCTGTTGTCACGGCTGCGCGGGGGCCAGTGAGCGGGGGAACGGCAGCAGACACCTCCCGACCCGGAAAGGGCGCCACCATGGTCTAGTCGTGGGCCGGCTGATATTATGGCAACAGATCTGACCACTTGGTTGCCATCCACCGATACGAAGACGGATTCCACCATGCCCAACAAGCTGATAGAGCGACTGCGCGGCAGCCTCTCGACCCTGCTATATTTCATCAACACCCTGTTCTGGTTTGTCCCCGTCCTGCTGCTTGGCCTCATCAAGCTGCTGCAGCCCTTCCAGGGGGCGCGACGTCTCTGCAACACCCTCCTGGACGGCTGTGCCACCCACTGGATAGGTTTTAACAATCTGATCCAGAAAACCATCATCAACACCCCTTTCGATGTGGTCGGAGTGGACAAAGGGCGCCGGAATGAGTGGTATATGGTGATTGCCAACCATCAATCCTGGGTCGACATACTGGTACTGCAGCGGATTTTTAATCAAAAAATCCCCTTCCTGAAGTTTTTCCTCAAGAAAGAACTGATTTGGGTACCTTTTCTCGGCCTGGCCTGGTGGGCGCTGGATTTCCCCTTCATGCGGCGATATTCGCGCAAGTTGCTGGAAAAGAAGCCGCATCTGAAGGGAAAAGACATAGAGACCACGCGCCAGGCCTGTGCCAAGTTCCGCCATATGCCGGTGAGTGTGATGAACTTCGTGGAAGGGACCCGCTTCACCGTCGGCAAGCACGACAAGCAAGGGGCACCCTATCGTCATCTGCTGCACCCGAGAGCAGGGGGCATCGCCTTCACCCTGGCGGCCATGGGGGATCAACTGCACAAGCTGGTGGATGTGACCATCGCCTATCCCGGCGGCGTCCCCAGCTACTGGGACTTCATGTGCGGTCGGGTCAAGGAGATCAAGGTTCGGGTCCGCTTTCTGCCGATCGAACGCAATCTGGTGGGGGATTACTTCAATGACCCCGAGTTCCAACAAGAGTTTCAACAGTGGTTGAACGGGATCTGGCACGAGAAGGACCAGACCCTGGATAAGCTGCTGGCGGACAAGACGCAGTAAGACACTCATGCCAAACCTGCTCCCGGGCCCCCTGGCGCTGTTCATCAGCGCCGGCCTGACCATACTGTTTACCGCCCTGTGTGCCAGCCTGATCCTGCTGGTTTCTCTGGCCAAACTGCTGCTGCCCGTGCCGGCCTTTGGCCGTGCCTGCAGCCGGCTCAACAATCGCTTCATGGGCCTGTGGCTCGGTTGCAACACCCTGGTGATCCGCCTCACTACCCGCATCGACTGGCAGATTGAGGACAATACCCGGCTGCGCAAGGATGGCTGGTATCTCATCATCAGCAACCACATGAGCTGGACCGATATCGTGGTGCTAGGCCACCTGTTTCGCAATCGGCTGCCGGTGCCCAAGTTCTTCATGAAGCACGAGCTCATTTACATCCCGCTGCTGGGGTTCGCGTGCTGGGGGCTGGACATGCCCTTTATGCGCCGCTATTCGAGAGAGTTTCTGTTAAGAAATCCGCATCTGCGGGGCAAGGATATCGAGACCACCCGCAACGCCTGCGAGAAGTTTCGCCACATTCCCACCACCGTCATCAACTTCGTGGAGGGGACCCGCTTCACCGATCAGAAGCGCGAGGCCACCCGCTCCCGCTATCGCCATCTCATGCCCCCCAAGGCGGCAGGACTCGCCTTCACCCTGGCAGCCATGGGCGATCAGTTCGACAGCCTGATCAACGTCACCATCAGCTACCCGGACAACTCCGACACCCCCTTCAAGGATTTCCTGATGGGGAAGATGAAGCGCATCCGGGTGCGGATCGAGGAGCTGCCGGTGGACGAGCAACTGGTGGGGGATTACTTCAACGACAAACAGTTCAAACGCGGTTTCCAGGAGTGGCTGAATGCACGCTGGAAGGAAAAAGACGAGGTGCTGGCGCAGTGGCAGGCGGCCGATGCGGCGGCTCAGACCGATCCGCAGGCAGCCAAGGCGAGCGCCGAGGCCAGCTCGGGCAGCTGATCCTCGCTGAACACCGCGATGCCATGGCGGCGCAGCAAAGCCGTGGTCTTGCCCTCTCCCGCCAGTGAAACCCCTTCGAAGCGGCCATTGTAGATGCGGCCGCTGCCGCAGGAGGGGCTCCCCTCCTTCAGAAGGGCGAAGCGAATGCCCTGCTGCTGACAGAGGGCCAGCGCAAGGGCGGCGCCCCGATCGAACTCCTCCGTCACATCCAGCCCGCTTTCGGTGACCACCCGCTCCCCCTGGCGCTCGGCAGGGGGGCGTGGCGTCGGCAGGCCACCCGCCACCTCGGGGCAGAAGGCCAGTGCCCGCCCCTCGGCTTCCAGCGCCTGCAGCCAGTCGCTGACAATCCCCTTGCTCTGGCCGTCGTAACGCACTGGCTGCCCCAGCAGACAGGCGCTCACCAGCACCTTGTGCATTCCCGTCTCTCCCATGCTTTGACTTCCTGTGTGAGGTGCCAGTGCACCAGACCCGCTATGGGGTGACAATCCGGCTTTCGCAGACATCGGCTTATGCTTCCGCACCGTGCATCACCTGATCGAACATGACGCAACAGGGGGTCTCCAGCCGATAGAGGATGGCGGGACGTTGCTTGCCGGTCCGCTTGCGCCCTGTGTCCACCAGGATGTCGGCACGGTGGAGCCGCTTGCGAAATGCGGCCGTGTTCATGGGGGTCTGCAGGACGATCTCGAACGCCCGTTGCACCTCGGAGAGGGTGAATTCTGCCCCCAGCAGATGCAGCGGCAGGGTGCTGTAACGGCTCTTGATGCGCAGCCGCTCCAGCCCCATGGCGACCAGCTTGCCGTGATCGAAGGCGAGTTGCAGGCCGGGCAGATAGTCCAGAGGATGCCAGCGACCGCGCACCGCCCCCCCATCGGGATCCGCCAGACAGAGATAGACGAGGGTGGTGGACCAGCCGCGGGGATCCCGCTCCAGGTTGCCGAGGGTACAGACCTGCTCGCTGTAGCAGTGCTCCAGCCCCCACTCTGCCAGAAGGCGATGGCGAGCCGCGTCCAGATCCCGATCCCGGGTCTCGTCGATGCGCAGGGCCGGCAACTGCCAACAGTGGGCAAAGGGGGGGCGATCCCGGGTCTCGAGAAGCAGCTCGAGCCGCTCCTCGCGCAACCGCAGCACCACCATATCCAGACTCATTCTCGGCATCCTGGTCGACCTGCTCGCCTTCTAATAATGTTTGGTAGATAATATCACAAGAATATTATGTGAAGGAGCCATCCATGGGAATCATCGCCAGCCTGGATATTGATGCGCAGAAGGGATTCACCCCCCTCTGCCCGAACGAGCTGCCCGTCGCTGGCGGGGATACCATAGTAGCGGCGCTCAATGCCCAGGCTGCCCTCGCCACCCTGCGAACCGGCAGCAAGGATGCCCACCCCGCGAACGCCCCCTGGGTGGTGACCGAACCCGGCGCCATGTTGCAACCCCTTGCTCTGGCGAATGCCGATCTCACCTGGCCGGCCCACTGCGTGCCCGGCACACCTGGGTTCGAGCTGCTCGACGGCCTGCCCGCCCCCATCGACTACGACTTCTTCGTCTGGAAGGGGGTCGAGCCGGACCTGCATCCCTATGGCGCCTGCTATCACGACCTGGCGGAGCGGCGCAGCACCGGGCTCATCGAGTTCCTGCAAGCCCGCGGCGTCACTACCGTGCTGGTCGGCGGCCTCGCCACCGACTACTGCGTCAAGACCAGCGTGCTGCAACTGCGTCGCGCCGGTTTCCGGGTCATCGTCCACCTCGACGCCTGCCGCGGCATCGCCCCCGAGACAATCGACCAGGCCCGCACCCGGATGATCGAGGCCGGCGCCGAGCTGGCCCAGACCCTGGCCGACATTCAACGCCTGCTGGATGCCTGATATGCCTTCCATTTTCCACTGCCCACCCGACACCGGCGCCCACCCGTCACAGATGCAGCCAGAGTGCGTTGCCCGCGCAGCACTCATCACAGGAGCCTGATATGCCTCCCATCCTCCACAGCCTGCTCGACACCGATGCCTACAAGCTGCACATGCAGCAGGCGGTGTTCCATCGCTATCCGGATGCCAACGTCATCGCCGAGTTCCACAGCCGCAACGAAGAAGATCTGCTGCCCATGATGGGCCAGATCGAGGAGCAACTGCGCCTCGCTGGCTCCCTGCGCCTGACCCGGTCCGAACTCGACTTCCTGGCCGAACGCCCCTTCTTCACGCCCGACTACCTGGACCACCTGCGCCGCAAGCCGCTGGACGCCTCCCTGCTCAAGGTGTTCGAGCAGGATGGCCGCATCAATGTGCGGGTCGAAGGCCCCTGGCAGGACGTGATCCTGTGGGAGATTCCGGTACTCGCCATCATCAGCGAGATGCGCAACCGCTTCCGCTATCCCCAGTTCGGCGTCAGACAGGCACTGGAGCGGCTCGATCAGAAGATCGACAAGCTGGAGCGGGAGCTGAGCCGGGAGGAGATGAGCGAGTTCAACCTCATCGACTTCGGCACCCGTCGCCGCTTCTCCCTCGCGGTACAAGACGCCGTGGTGGGTCGCCTCAAAGAACGACTGCCGGCGTTTCGCGGCACCAGCAACTACCTGCTGGCCCAGAAGTACCGGTTGCCCGCGGTGGGCACCCAGGCCCACGAGTGGTTCCAGGCCCACCAGCAGCTCGGCTTCCCGCTGGAGCTCAGCCAGCGTGCCGCCCTCACCAGCTGGCTGGACGAATTCACCAACCACCTCGGTATCGCGCTCACCGACTGCATCACCATGGATGCTTTCCTGCGTGACTTCGACTTCGAGCTGGCAAGCCGCTACCAGGGGCTGCGCCACGACTCCGGTGATCCCGTGGTGTGGGGCGAGAAGGCCATCAGCCACTATCAGCGGCTCGGCATCGACCCTGCCGAGAAGACGCTGGTCTTCTCCGACGGGCTCAACCTCGACAAGGCCGTCGAGCTGCTGCGCCACTTCCGCGGCCGCATCAACACCAGCTTCGGCATCGGCACCAAGCTCACCTGCGATCTGCCCGGCGTCAACCCAATGAACATCGTGTTCAAGCTGATGGAGTGCAACGGCGGCCCGGTCGCCAAGATCTCCGACAGCCCGGGCAAGACCCTCTGCCGGGATGCGGACTTCATTCGCAACCTCAAGCAGGCCTTCCACGTCGGGGTCTGAGTCAGGCCCGCGAGACGCCAAACAAAAAGCCCGCCGGTTTGCACCGGCGGGCTTTTTTATCGACTCAGGAATTATCAGTCCTTCTTGGCCAGCAGGAATTTCACCAGCTGGTTGAACTGCTCCTGGGAAGTGATGGATTCAATCTTCACCATGTATTTGCCGTTGACCAGGAAGGCCGGCACACCGCGCACATTGTAGCTCTCGGTGTTGCGATCGAACTGGGAGACCATGCCGGAGACGGCGAAGCTGTCGACGGCACCGTCGAACTCCTCGGCCGGCACGCCATTGTCCACGAAGACCTGCTTCACGTCGGCGCGGCTCTGGGGGATCTGGCGCTGGGTGTGGATCTTGTCGAAGATGGCCGGGGTCAGCTTGCCTTCCACGTTCAGCAGATTGGCGACGGCGTAGGCACGCTGCATCTCGGGGCCCATTTCACGGCCCAGGAAGGCCACCGGGTTCTTCTTCATCGGCACGCCTTCCGGCAGGCTCTTCTTCAGATCCTCGGCAATCGGCTCGAACTTGGCGCAGTGCGGGCAGAAATAGGAGAAGAACTCCATCACTTCCGGCTGGGCGCTGCCGGTCTGGCTGACCACATCATAGTTGACACCTTCCTTGAATTGCGGGGCGGCGTGAACCATGGGGATCATCAGCATGGCAGCGAGGAAAAATAGTACTTTTTTCATGACGTTTCCTGTTAAGGGATCACTGTGAGGCACGCCCGGCGAACCGAAGCAGTCCAAGCCTATTGCCTCACCCTCGTGCCGTCAATGGCAAAGGCAGACAGGCGGGACCGCCATCCCGCCTCCCACGGGCACCTTGCCGCTGTGGCAATGGTACGGGCGACACCACCAACGGACGCCCCGTGGCGTGGCGATCTGCCGGGTTCGCGCCCCTACCACTGCGGCATCAGGCTGAGCGGCGGGGCCTTCAATGCCTCGAGCTGATCATGCAGGGTCGCAATCTGCTGGCGCCAGTAGTGTTCGGTGTTGAACCAGGAGAAGTGGCGGGGGAAGGCGGGATCTTCCCAGCGTCTTGCCAGCCAGGCCATGTAGTGGACGATGCGCATGGCACGCAGCGGCTCGATGAGCGCCAGCTCCCGCGGGTCGAACTCCATGAACTCCTCATACCCCGCCAGCAGGGTATCGAGCTGGATCTGCTGCTCATGACGCTCCCCGTTCAGCATCATCCAGAGATCCTGGATGGCGGGGCCGGTGCGGCAATCGTCGAGATCGACAAACAGGGGGCCGTCACGCCACAGGATGTTGCCCGGGTGGCAGTCCCCATGCAGGGAGATGCGTGCCACATCCAGGGTCATGGCGTCGCATACGTGCCGGATCAGCTCGTCCAGCACCCCGAAGAAGGACTTGGCCAGCCCGCTCGGCAACCACTCGCCTGCCGCCAGCAACTGACGCGGCTCGTGCAGCATGCTCTCCACATCCAGCGGAACCCGGTGATGAAAGGCATGGCTGGCACCGACGCTGTGGATGCGACCGAGGTAACGCCCCACCCACTCCAGCTGGTCCAGGTTGTCCACCTCGAACTGACGCCCCCCGACGCTCTGCCAGATGGCAAACGGGTAGCCCTGATGCTCCAGCAGGGTCTCGCCGGCAAAGGCAATGGGAGCGGCGACCGGGATCTCAGCTTCACAGAGGCGAGCGGCAAACGCGTGCTCTTCCAGGATCTGGGCCCGGCTCCAGCGACCGGGGCGGTAGAACTTCACCACGTAGCGACGGCGATCCTCATCCTGGAACTGATAGACGCGGTTCTCGTAACTGTTGAGCTCGATAAGGCCGGAGTCGATGCGCAAGCCGCTGAGATCGATGGCATCCATGATGAGATCGGGATTGAGGTCGGAATAGTTGAAACGCATGTCATCCACCATAGAAAAGGGGCGCTGTTGCGCCCCATTCTATCACCACTGTCTGCCGTTGCCGTGCATGGCGGTGCGCCTTGCCATCACAACCTGCTGATAAACTTGCTCGGTTGGCGCAACGTCCCCTTGCTGTCGTCCGGCGCCGCGCCTTCCCGCTTGAGCACGAACTGGACGTCCAGAGTGGGCCGCTTCAGGTTGAAGGGATCCACCGCCAGGCTCACCGGCAGGGTATAGATCTCGCCCGCCTTCAGTGTCACCTCGCGGGGTCCGAACCACTGGTACTCCGGCAGCCCTTCCACGTCCAGCCGGTAGGTCTGGGAGTTCAGGGTCTTGTTGAGGATCTTCAGGGTATAGGTGTTCTCGATGAGCCCTTCACTGTTTTCCCGGAACAGCTGGTTGCGATCCCGCAGGATATCGAGCCCCATGGGCATGATGGACATGGCGTTATAGACGAAGACCCCCAGCATGACGACCATCACCAGGCCATAGCCAATCAGCTTGGGCCGCGCCACCTGGGTTTCACTGTGGGCCAGCTTGTGCTCGGTGGTGTAACTGATGAGCCCTTTCGGATACCCCATCCGCTCCATGGTCTGATCGCAGGCGTCGACACAGGCGCCGCAGTTGATGCACTCGTACTGCAGACCGTCACGGATGTCGATACCGGTCGGGCAGACCTGCACGCAGAGGTCGCAGTCGATGCAGTCCCCCAGCCCCAGGGCCTTGGGATCGGTCTTGCGACCACGGGCGCCGCGGGTCTCGCCACGCTGGCTGTCATAGCCGACGATGTAGGTGTCCTTGTCGAACATGGCGGACTGGAAGCGGGCATAGGGGCACATGTGGATACACATGATGGCGCGCATCCAGCCGGCGTTGCCATAGGTGCAGGCGGCAAAGAACAGCACCCAGAAGATGACCCAGCCTCCCGCCTGCAGGGTGAAGAAATCGGGTACCAGGTGGAAGACATCCTGGAAGTAGGCGACGAAGGTCAGCCCCGTGCCCAGCGACAGCAGGATCCAGGCCAGGTGCTTGGCGCCCTTACGGGCCAGCTTCTCGCCGCTCCAGGGCGCCGCATCCAGCTTGCGACGCTTGTTGGCGGCCCCTTCCAGCTTCTCCTCGAACCAGATGAACAGGAAGGTCCACACCGTCTGGGGACAGAGGTAGCCGCACCAGACCCGGCCCAGGAAGGTGGTCACAAAGAAGAGGGCGAAGGCCGCGATCATGAAGACCCAGGCCAGCAGGGTGAGATCCTGCGGCCAGATGGTGGCACCGAAGATATGGAACTGCTGGTGCTCCAGATCGAACAGCACCGCCTGACGGCCGTCATAACGCAGCCAGGGCAGGAGGACAAAGAGCGCGACGAAGAACCAGCCCATGGCCTTGCGCACCCGCTGCCAGTAGCCGGTCTGGGAGCGGACATAGATGCGGTTGCCGGGGTTGAACCTGTCATCTCCCGCCTTGAAGGTGTTGGGATTGAAAGTCCCGGTGACGTCACCGGTCACATCCTTGATGTCGATCTTGTCCTTGTCGGCCATTGCAACACATCGCTCCACTCATATTGTTATGAAAGCGATTATATCTTAAACAACCTGCTAATTGTGTGGGTTAAATGTATCTATAGTTCGAGTCCCGTCGCAATTTCAGGCAACAAAAAAGGCGCATAGCCAGTTGACTATGCGCCTTTTCACAGATTCTCTTGAAACCTTTCTCTGATGGCGATATGACGCCCGGATTACTTGATGCCGCGTGCCTTGAGCAGGGCTTCCTTGAAGTCGGGCACGTGATCCTTGGCCAGCCCCGGGATCATCGCCTGCTTGTCGGATTCCCGCATCTTGAGGTGGTAGATCAGCATGTCGTCGGTCAGTGCGGACAGCGGACCGTCAAATCCCGCCTCCTCGGCCAGTTTGGCAACAAACTGCACCAGGCTGAGATCCTGCTCCTTGATCCAGGCAGGCTGCAGCAGTTCCAGCAGCTCTTCGATACGATGACATTGCATAGACGACCTCTTTAATCTGTCTTGTGAAACTCAGGCAACCTTACCCATCAAGGCTACTTCGATACGATCCCGGCCATTATGCTTGGCCTGATAGAGCGCCGCATCCGCTTTCTGGATAAGCTCGGCAATGGAGTGATGCTGATCCGGCACCAGGGTCGCCACCCCGAAGCTGCAACTGACCCGCCCCGAGACCCGGGATTTGTGGTGGGGAATGCCGAGGGCTCGCAACGAGGTACGCACCTGCTCGGCGATCTGCATGGCCCCCTGCAAGGTGGTGCAAGGCAGCAGCAGGGCGAACTCCTCTCCGCCGTAACGGGCAGCGAGATCGTCTTCCCGCCGCAGCACTTCGGCCAGCAGGCTCGCCACCTGTTGCAGGCACTGGTCCCCCACCTGATGACCATAGTGATCATTGAACTGCTTGAAGTAGTCCACATCCACCAGCACCAGAGAGAGAGGCGCCCTGGCACGGTGGCAGCGACGCCAGGCGCGCGCCAGGGAGTCGTCGAGATGGGCCCGGTTGGCGATGCCGGTCAGACCGTCGAGGCGGGACGTGAGCTTGAGGTGCTCGGAGACCGCCTTCAGCTCGGCCACCAGGTCCGCATTGGAAAAACTGTGGTAGAGAGAGGCCACCTGATCCCGCCGCAGGCGCCGCAGCAGGGTCGGCAGAAAGACGAACAGGTACCCCGCCAGCATGCAGGAGACGATACGCTCCTGGGTGTTGCCGCCACTGAGCTCGAACAACATGGCAAACCCGAGGGGCAGCACGGCCCCATAGAGGGTACGACGGCTGCCGAACAGCATGATGGCGCTGCCGGTCAGGATCAGGCTGGAGAGCATCATCATGGCGGCACGATAGGTGTCGGGCAGCTTGTCCATGTAGAGCAGCACGCCCAGTGCCCAGACGATGGAGGTGATGGTCACCCCGACAAAGAGCTCGCGCTCGAGCACCGGCAGCGGAAGCTCCGCCAGCCTGGGCTGGCGCCAGCGCAGATGCCACCAGCGCCCCAGCAACAGCAGCAGGACCAGACCGAGCCAGCCCAGCGACTCGCTGGCCGGCAGGTAATCGTGGAACAGCAGGCTCCAGCTGATCGCCAGCAGCCCCAGGCAAGGCAGGCTGAAGGAGGCATGGGTATAGAGCTGGACCATGATGGCCCGCCGCACCTGATATTTCACACTCTGTGTCAACTGGGTACTCCCTGTACAAGAGCCGCACAGTTTAACACTCCCCTTTCCTGCTCAACAATCAATCGACCGCTATTAAGCTGCCACTCAGCGCGTCCTCTCTCGCACAGGCCCCGACAGACCCTTTTCTGCAGGGTCGAATGGCGCAGCCCTCCCTCACCCTTTCTCCAACTCGTCGAGGATGGGGCACTGGGGATTCGCATCTCCGTGACAGCAGCTCACCACCTCCTCGAGGGCGCTGAGCATGGCTTGCAAACCGGCGATGCGGGAGCGCAGATCGACGATTTTCTCCTGGGCCAGCTTCTTCACCTGGGCACTGGTTCTGTGCTCGTCCCGATAGAGCGCCAGCAGCTCCTGACACTCCTCCAGATTGAAGCCGGTCTCCCGCGCACGCTTGACGAAGCGCAGCTCCCGCAGGGAGGCATCCGTATAACTGCGATACCCGTTGTCGCTGCGCACCGGCGACGAGATGAGGCCGATGCTCTCGTAGTAGCGGATGGTCTTGGCGGTCAGGCCGGTGGCCTTGGCGACCTTGCTGATGTTCATGAATGACTCCTTTGGGATTCAGATGCACGCAGGCTGCCCGCCCGGGGCTGCCAGCGCTTCAATAACAGGGAATTGCTCAAGACGGTGATGCTGCTCAGGGCCATGGCCGCCCCCGCCAGCTCGGGGCTGAGGTAACCCAGCGCCGCCAGCGGAATACCGATGATGTTGAACACGAAGGCCCAGAACAGATTCTGCTGGATGGTGCGCCAGGTGGCCGCCGAGATGTCGATGGCATCGGCCACCAGCCGCGGGTCGGATCGCATGAGGGTGATGGAGGCGGTCTCCATCGCCACGTCGGAGCCGGAGCCCATGGCGATACCCACATCCGCCGCCGCCAGCGCCGGGGCGTCGTTTACCCCGTCTCCCACCATGGCGACCAGCCCGCTGGTTTGCGCCCGCAGCGCCTCGACTTTTTCCACCTTGCCGGCTGGCAGCACGGAGTCAAAGGCCCCGTCCAGCCCCAGCTTGGCGGCGATATGGGCCACCGGCGCCGCCGCATCACCGCTCACCAGCCAGCTGGCGATGCCGCGCTGACGCAGGGTGGCGATGGCATCCGGGCTCTCGGGGCGCAGGGTATCGGCCAGCGCCGCAATGCCAGCCACCACACCGTCGATGGCCACCCAGACCCGGGTCGCGCCGTCGGCGGCTTGTTCACCCTGTTGTGGCACTGCAATGTCGAGCTGGGCCAGCAAAGAGCCATTGCCGATGGCGACCCTATGGCCCGCCACCTGACCGACAATACCGGCACCGACCCGCACCTCCACCGCGTCGGGCTGGGGCAGCATCGCCTCCTTGTCGACCGCCTCGCGCATGGCCAGCGCCAGCGGGTGTTCGCTCGCCTGCTGCAGGGCGGCGGCCAGACGCAGCTGCTCGGCTGTGCCGCTCCAGCTCGCCAGCACGGGCCTGCCCTGAGTGAGCGTACCTGTCTTGTCGAAGATAAGCGCCTTGATGGCGTGGGCCTTTTGCAGGGTATCGACATCCTTGATCAGAATGCCGTGGCGCGCCGCCACCCCGGTACCGGTGACGATGGCCGCCGGCGTCGCCAGCCCCAGCGCACAGGGACAGGCGATGACCAGCACGGCCACCGCCGCCAGCAGCGCCTGACCGAAGTCGTTACTGATGGCGTACCACACCAGCAGGGTGAACAGGGCGATGGCCATCACCACCGGCACGAACACGGCAGAGACCTTGTCCACCAGCTGTTGCAGCGGCGCCTTGCCCATCTGGGCACTCTCCACCAGGGCGATGATCTTGCTGAGGCTGGAGTCCTCCCCCACCGTAGTGGCTTCAATTTCCAGCACGCCGGAGCGGTTGATGGCACCGCCCAGCACCTTGTCGCCCTCACCGCGCGGCACCGGCAGGCTCTCGCCGGTGAGGATCGACTCGTCCAGCTCACTCTCACCGCTCACGATTCTGCCGTCCACCGGTACCCGTTCCCCCACCAGCACCCGCAGCCTGTCGCCGCGCAGCACCTCGTCGATGGCGACGCTCTGCCAGCGCTCGCCGCGCCAGACGGTGGCGGTTTCCGGCCGCAGCGCCATCAACTCGCGAATGGCGGACTGGGTGCTGCGTCTGGCTCGCGCTTCCAGCAGTTTTCCGAGGGAAATCAGGGTAATGATGATGGCACTCGCCTCGAAGTAGAGTTGGCCACTGGCGGCCACCCCCAGATTAAGCAGCAGATAGAGGCTGTAGAAGTAGGCCGCACTGGTACCGGTCGCCACCAGCACATCCATGTTGGCGGAGCGGTTCTTGATGGCGAGCCAGGCGCCGCGATAGAAGCGGGCCCCAATCCAGAACTGCACCGGGGTGGCGAGCAGCAGCTCCAGCCAGGCGGGCAGATGCCAGGGGAACAACCCGGCCATGGCCAGCATCCCCGCCAGCAGCGGCAGGGTAAGCAAAGCCGAGACGATGACCCGGGTTTGCGCCTGACGGGCGCTGGCGGCCTCCTGCGCTTCCCGCTCCAGCAACTGCTGGCGGCGGCCGCTGGCCGAGCCTTGCGCCAGTTGGGCGCCAAAGCCGAGGGCCTCGATCTGCTCGCGCAGGGCCGCGGGCGTCTGCATCCCGGGTACCAGCACAATCCGGGCCTGCTCGATGGAGAAGTTGACGTCGGCGGAGATGACGCCGGGCAGCGCCGCCAGCATCTTGTGCAGGCGGGCCGAGCAACCGGCACAGGTCATACCGGTGATTTGAAACAATATGGTCTCACTGCCGTAGTCGTAACCCTGCGCCTTGATGCTCTCCAGCACCGCCGGCAAACGGTCAGAGCTGGCCAGCTCGATGGCGGCTTGCTCCAGTGCGAAGTTGACGGTGGCCGATACCCCATCGAGCTTGTTGAGGGCGGTCGTGATGCGGCCGGCGCAATTGGCGCAGCTCATGCCGCTGAGCGGCAACTGCAGATGAATGGGTGATTGAAGATGAGTGATCATGTTGTTCCTCCCAGGAACCCGTCGGCACCACAAAACGCCGACTGGCAAACCCTAACCTTTACTGTAAGGGTAAGCTCAAGCCACATGATCCACTTTTTGCAGATGAAAAAACGGCGCCCGTTTGCTGCCAGAGAACAAACGGGCGCCGCCTTCAACTATTGCGCGGTATGCGCGGCGACTCAGATACCGTACTGGGCGCGGTAAGCCTTCATGGCGGCCAGTTGCGCCGCCAGCTCCGGCTGTTCGGCCTGCTTCTCTTCCAGATACTGGATCAAGTCGCTCATCTGGATGATGGCGATGATGTGAGCGCCGTAGTCACGCTCCACCTCCTGAATGGCGGAGAGCTCGCCCTTGCCCTTCTCCTGACGGTCCAGCGCGATCAGCACGCCAGCCAGGGAGGCGCCGTTGGCCTGGATCAGATCCATGGATTCGCGGATGGCGGTGCCGGCAGTGATGACATCGTCCACCAGCATGATCCGCCCCTTGAGCGGGCTGCCCACCAGATTGCCACCCTCGCCATGATCCTTGGCCTCCTTGCGGTTGAAGCACCAGGGCACGTCCACGTCGTGCTGCTCCACCAGCTGCACGGCGGTGGCGGAGGCGATGGGGATCCCCTTGTAGGCCGGGCCAAACAGCACGTCGAACTCAATGCCGGCATCCATCAGGGCGGCGGCATAGAAGCGGCCGAGACGGGCCAGATCGCGGCCGCTGTTGAACAGACCGGCGTTGAAGAAGTAGGGGCTTTTACGACCGGATTTCAGGGTAAATTCACCGAATTTGAGGACCTGCTTCTCCAGGGCGAACTCGATAAATTGACGCTGGTAGGCTTTCATTCTGGCTCCTTGCTTGGCTTGTCGTTTACTTGTGTGGGGGTATAAAAAAACGCGGTCAATGCCGCGTTTGCAGGATCTGTTGACGCTTCGTCACAGCCGCGACGGAGTCGGTTTTTGCGCAGAACTAGGCATGAGATGCGAAGTTTGGTAATCCAAACGAGGCATCGAATAACGACGTTATGCACAAAAACAGACCCGTCCCTACGGGTTGCGTGGCAAAGGATGCCATGCGTTGTTGCAGGACTTGCCAAGGGAATAACCATTGGCGGCATCCTGCGCCTAGCCTGGCATCCTTGGACACTGCAACGCGACTTGTGCCGAAACATCAACAGGTCCTGGTATCAGGAAAGTGACTGCTTCTGCAGCGCAATGATGTCGGCGATGCCGCCCTTGGCGAGCGCCAGCATCTCCAGCAGCTCCTCGTGGGTGAAGGGTTCGGCCTCCGCGGTACCCTGCACCTCGATGATGCGACCATCTTCGGTCATCACCACGTTCATGTCGGTCTCGGCGGCGGAGTCTTCGATGTACTCCAGATCGCAGATGGCTTCCCCTTCATACATACCGACGGAGACGGCAGCGATCATCTGCTTGAGCGGGCTCTGCTTGAGCATGCCTTTCTCGACCATCCAGTTCAGCGCATCCACCAGCGCCACGCAGGCACCGGTGATGGCGGCGGTGCGGGTGCCACCGTCGGCCTGCAGCACGTCGCAGTCAACGGTAATGGAGTGCTCACCCAGCGCGGTCAGGTCTACTGCGGCGCGCAGGGAGCGGGCGATCAGCCGGGAGATCTCCAGAGTGCGGCCACTCTGCTTGCCGGAGGCCGCTTCGCGGTTCATCCGGGAGTGGGTGGAGCGCGGCAGCATGCCGTATTCGGCAGTCACCCAGCCCTGGTTCTTCCCTTTCAGGAAGCGAGGCACGCTGGTGTCAACGCTGGCGGTGCAGAGCACGCGGGTGTTGCCGAATTCCACCAGCACGGACCCTTCAGCATGCTTGGTGAAGTGGCGGGTAATGGTGACCGGACGAAGCTGCGCGGCAGTGCGATCGCTGGGACGTGACATGGGACGGACCTCTGGGCTGGCTGAATTGGCGCAGGAGTATAAGTGATCCCAGCCCAAATATCAGCCGCTAAAACCACGCTGTCGGCTGACGGAGCAGGGCTGGCTGAGTATACTGGCCCCACACTTCATCAAGCCCGGAACAATCAATGATTCACAGCATGACCGCCTACGCCCGCAAGGAACTCAAGGGCGACTGGGGCACAGCCGTTTGGGAAATTCGTTCGGTCAACCAGCGCTATCTGGAGACCTACATTCGCCTGCCGGAACAACTGCGCAGCCTGGAGCCGGTTCTGCGTGAGCGCTTCCGCGCCAAGCTGCAGCGCGGCAAGGTGGAGTGCAACCTGCGTTTCGAGGCCGCCCAGGCCGCCGCCAGCCAGCTGCACATCAATGAAGAGCTGGCCAAACTCATCATCGAGAGCGCCAACTGGGTGATGAAAGAGGCGGGCCAGGGTCAGCTCAATCCGGTGGACGTGCTGCGCTGGCCGGGGGTCATGGCTGCCGCCGAGCAGGACATGGACGTGGTCGCCACCGAGCTGATGGCCGGCTTCGACCTGACCATGGAAGACTTCCTCGCCTCCCGCGCCAGCGAAGGGGCCAATCTCAAGGCGCTGATCGAACAGCGTCTGGCCGGCATCCAGGTAGAAGTGAAGAAGGTGCGCGAGCACCTGCCGCAGATCATCGAGTGGCAGCGCCAGAAGCTCACCGACCGGCTGGCCGAAGCCAAGGTGGAGCTGGACCCGGCCCGCATCGAGCAGGAGATCGTGCTGCTGGCCCAGAAGATCGACGTGGCCGAAGAGCTGGATCGCCTGGAGATGCACATCAGCGAAACCAACAAGATCATGAAGAAGGGTGGCGCCTGCGGCCGTCGCCTCGACTTCATGATGCAGGAGTTCAACCGCGAGTCGAACACCCTCGGTTCAAAGTCGATCAACGCCGAGGTGACCCAGTCCGCCGTCGAGCTGAAGGTGCTCATCGAGCAGATGCGCGAGCAGATCCAAAACATCGAGTGATCTCCCTCATCGATGCACCAGCCCCCGCCACGCGGGGGCTTTTTTATTCTCGTTTCCCGCAGCGCTCAGCCACCTGACTGATGGTAACCCCTAGCAAAGGGAGCCCGACATGTGCCATCACGCAAAGAGGGTCTGCCATGCAGACCCTCTCCTTCTTTTTGATCCATCCCCCGCCCGTGCAGGCTAGACCGGTGACTTCAGCCTTCGGCTGCGCAGCAGCAGGGGGAGCTGGTAGAGCACCAGAGCGCCCAACACCAGGCCAGCGCCGGCCAGCTTGGCGGGGCCCAGCGGTTCGTCATAGAAGAGGGTGCTTAAGATCAGGGTCCAGACCGGTTCCAGCAGCATCAGCAGGGCGGCGTGGGCCGTGGTCATCCGGCTCAGGGCGTGGGTGAGCAGCCAGTAGCGCAGGGTGGTGGCGATCAGGACGCTGGCCGCAAACCAGCCCCAGATACCAGTGCCGATGCTGGCGGGCCACTGCTCGGTCAGCAGGGAGAGCAGGGTGCCGAGCAGTCCGGTCACCGCCAGCTGGATGCAGGTGAGCCAGGTAGGAGGGATGGACTGGGCGAAGTGGCGGTGCACCGCGAGCTGAACCCCCAGGGTGGCGGCCGCCGCCAGAAACCAGAACAGGGAGAGCGACACGCCCCAGTGAGTGCTGCTGGAGAGCAGCAGCAGACCCGCGACGGCCACGGGCAGAGTCAGCCAGTAGTGACGGCCGGGTCTGGCCTTGAAGGCGGCCCAGGCGGCGAGCGGCGCCATCAGGGTGGCCACGCTCATGATGAAGGCGCCGCTGCCGAGGGCATCGCTCTGGCTGATGGCGGTAACCCAGAACAGCAGGCTGGCCCCGAGCAAGGTGCCGCACCCGGCGGCACGCAGCAGTTGTGAGCCATTGGGGGGCGGCTCGCGCAACCAGGCGAGCGGCAACAGCAGCAGGGCGGCCAGCAGGAAACGGCTGCCGATAAAGGCGGCGGTGGGCAGTTCGCGAATCGCCTCTTTCGAGAAGAGCCAGCCAGCGGCGGCCAGCAGGGTGACCAGTATCATCAACAGCAGGGGAGCGCGGTTCATCGGAGCATCACAGGGTCAGGGGCAAAGGGCAGAGCATAAAGGAAAGGGACGCGGATTGTCTCCCGGGGTTTGGCAGACATGCGGGCGGGGCGGCCACCACGCCGCCCCGCCTCAGTCGTCACCTTCCAGGCTGGCGAGGCAGTGGGAGAGGGTGCGCGCCAGCGCCCCCTGGTTGCGCAGCACCACGGCACGGGCCTGCTCCCCCATCTCGCGGCGGGCAGGGGCATCGCCGAGCAGGATGCTCACACGGTGGCCGAGCGCCTCGGCGTTCGCCACCACGGCAGCCCCCCCCTGGGCCACCAGCTGGCGGGTGATGTCGCTGAAGTTGAAATAAACGGGGCCGGTCAGGCAGGGTTTGCCCAGCGCCGCCGGTTCCAGCAGGTTGTGACCGCCCACGGGCACCAGGCTGCCACCGACAAAGGCGAGATCCGCCGCCGCCAGCATCAGCGGCAGCTCGCCCATGGTGTCACCCAGGTAGATCTTGTCGCTCTCGCCGACCGCACTGCCCGCCGTGCGCCGCACGCAACCGTAGGGGGCGCACAGCTCGGCCACCCGATCGAAACGCTCGGGATGGCGCGGCACCAGGATCAGCAGGGCGGAGGGATGGGCCTTGAGCACCCGCTCGAAGGCGGCCAGCACCTGCTCGTCTTCCCCCTGGTGGGTACTGGCGGCGATCCAGACAGGTCGGGCCTCCCCCAACTGCTGGCGCAGGGCACGGCCCCTGGCCTGCACCTCGTCGCCGAACTGGATGTCGAACTTGATGGAGCCGGTCACCGCCAGCCGATTGCGCGCGATTCCCAGACGATGGAAGCGGTCCGCATCGTCCTGGTGCTGGCAGAGCAGGTGGGTCAGGGGCCGGCTGAGGGCATCGAAGGCGCCCTGGAAGCGGCCATAGCGCCGGCAGGAGCGCTCCGAGAGGCGGGCATTGAGGATGGTCACCGGCAGGTGGCGCGCCTCGCAGGCCGCCAGCCAGTTCGGCCACAGCTCGGTCTCCATCACCCAGAGAGCGCGGGGCTTGACGGTGCTCAGAAACGCCGAGACGGCCCAGGGGTAGTCGAGAGGCGCATAGCGGTGCACCACCAGATCCCCGAGCTTGGCCGCCTGCTCGGCACCGGTGCGGGTGGTGGTGGTGAGCAGTATGGGCAGCTCAGGCAGCTCGGCCTTGAGGGCACGGATGAAGGGGGTGATGGCCAGGGTCTCCCCCACGCTCACCGCATGGATCCAGAGCGGGGCCTCCTGTCCGGTGGCGGGTGTCCGCCCCAGGTGCTCTGCCCAGCGCTTGCCGAAGCCGGGCTTGCCTTTCTTGGGCTTGTAGAGCGCCAGCAGTGCCAGCGGCAACCCCAGGTGGATCAGCAGGTTGTAGAGCAGCCGGTAGATCATGTTATCGGCCTTCGCCCCCGTCGGCGGCCTGAGCCACCGGCTGCAGCGCGATCACCCGATCCTCCGGCTCGCTCCGCTCCAGTCGCTTGCCAGCCTCGATGACCTGCTCCGGCATCAGCTCGATCAGGCACTTGAGGTGGCCGAACTTGCAGGTGCGCTTGAAGCAGGGGCGGCATTCGATATCGGTGTGGACGATCTCGACCCTGTCCGCCAGGGGCGGCGTGTAGAGCGGCGAGGTGGAGCCGTAGACGCCGATCAGCGGCCGGTTGAGGGCGGCCGCCACGTGCATCAGGCCCGAGTCGTTGGCGATGACCCGACTGGCCAGGGCCATCAGATCGATCGCCTCGTGCAGGCTGGTCTTGCCCGCCAGCACGTGGCAGTTGGGGCGTGACAGGGGGTTGATCCGATCGCGGATGGTGTTGGCCACCTCCACGTCCTTGCCGGAGCCGAAGATCCACACCTGCCAGCCCTCGTCGAGGTGCTTCTGGGCCACCACGGCGTAGTGCCCCTCCGGCCAGCGCTTGGCCGGGCCGAACTCGGCCCCCGGACAGAGCACCAGCACGGGGCGGGCGCGATTCAGGCCGAGCCGCTCCAGGGCCTTGCCCTGGTTGATGAGATCCACGTGCAGGGAGGGATGGGGAATGGCGGGGATGTCGGCCCGGCTCTTCATCTGCCCCTTGGGGTAGGCCAGCGCCAGATAGCCTTCCACCATCAGCGGGAAGGCCTGCTTGTTGCTGCGCATGTCGTTGAGCAGGCCGAAGCGGTGCTCCCCCTTCCAGCCGGTGCGCACCGGGATCCTGGCAAACCAGGGGATGAGGGCCGACTTCATGGAGTTGGGCTGGATGATGGCCTGATCGTACTGCTCGGCGGCCAGCTGCTTGCCGAGCCGGCGGCGGGCCCCCAGCTTGAAGTCGCCGTGGCCGAGCGGCATGGGGATGGCTTTGTCCACCTCGGGCATGCGCTCCAGCAGCGCAACGCACCAGGCCGGCGCCATCACATGGAGCTCGCTGCCCGGGTGGTTGCTCTTGAGCGCCTTGTAGAGGCTCTGGGACATCACCATGTCGCCGACCCAGGAGGGGCCGATCACCAATATCTTCATCGCGCGTCTTCTCTCGGGACTAGCCCGGCTGTTGATCGTTACTGGGCGAGATTATGCCCCAAGAAAGGCCGAAGAAATAACAGAAGATACCCGTCAGCCCCGCCGGACAGCCTCTTTGTCGGGATCCGCTGCGCCCGCTCAACCACACAAGCACCTTTCCCGCCCCGATAGAGGCGTGCCGGGCGCCACCAGATGCCACGGTGGCAGGCAAGCCGGTCAAATGAGCCAGGCCCATGCCCCGGCCGGGGTTTTAGGCTAGAATAGGCGCCAATCCGAGCATGACCCGCCCGCCGGGTGCCAATGAGAGTCCCTTGCCTGTGAAAAAACCGACCCTGGCGGCCGTCCTGATCGTCAAGAACGAAGCCGACAACCTGCGTGCCTGCCTCGCCTCCCTCGAAGACCTGGTGGATGAGATCGTCGTCCTCGACTCCGGCAGTCAGGATGACACTCCCGCCATCGCCGCCGAGTTCGGCGCCCGCTTCTTCGTCAACACAGCCTGGCCCGGCTTCGGCCGCCAGCGTCGCCTCGCCCAGTCCCATGTCCAGTCCGACTGGGTGCTGTGGCTGGATGCGGACGAGCGGCTCACCCCCGAGCTCAGGAGCGCCATCCAGGGGGTCATGGCCAACCCGGCCAGCGACACCATCTACTCCATCCCGCGCCTCTCCTGGGTGTTCGGCCGCTTCATCCGCCACAGCGGCTGGTACCCGGATCGGGTGCTGCGCCTCTACCCCAAGGCGCTGACCGGCTACAACGAGGCGCTGGTACACGAGAAGGTGGAGGTGCGCGCCAACATGAAGATCGTCAACCTGCAGGGCGACCTCCTCCACTACACCTACCGGGATCTGGAACATTACCTGGTCAAATCCGCCGGCTACGCCCGCGCATGGGCCGATCAGCGCACCGCCCGCGGCAAGAAGGGATCCCTCGGCCAGGGGCTGGTCCACGCCGTCGGCTGCTTCCTCAAGATGTACCTGCTCAAGGCCGGTTTCCTCGACGGCAAGCAGGGCCTGCTGCTGGCCATCCTCTCCGCCCACTCCACCTTCGTCAAATACGCCGATCTCTGGGTTCGCCAGCAGCCCCAGCAGCCGAAATAGGGCATCGCGCCTCAAACATCCCATTAATCACTCACCCCTTGTTCCAGCGGAACAAGGGGCAAACCCCATTGCCATGGAGCGGGCGCAGCCCTCGCGGGGCCGCTCACGGCGCAAACCTGGGCGCCACGGACGAAAACTGGCCGCTATAAGCCGAATGCATGAATATTGGCAACATGACCCGACTCCGGCTTATACCGACAGGTTTCCCCTGCCCGGAGCCCGGGCAGGCCCGTAAAGGGGCTGTCGGGGGCCACGCCCGGTAGGCTGGCCTGCCAGCAGGGCGCATCCCCATACAAGACAGGGCCCCGCGGGGCCCTGTCTGTATGTTCTGTGCGCGCTCTCAGCGCTCGGCGCGCCAGAAGGGCGGCGCCCAGCGGGCGATCGCCGCCGCCATGGCCTTGGGATCGAGCTGGCTCATGTCATCCGGATGATCGCTGTCCTCCGGCGGGCTGAACGCCAGATGGCGCCCCTCGCTGTTGAGGGGTCGCCAGCGCAGCGGCGTCGCCGAACGGTGCGCCGGGAAGACGCCGACGGTCGGCACGTCCAGCGCCGCGGCGATGTGCAGCGGCCCGGTGCTGCCCGCCACGAACAGGGCGGCATTGGCCATCACCTGGCAGAACTTCGGCAGCCCCTCGTCGGAGCGATAGATCCAGCCGTTGCCCCCATGGGCCAGCAGTTCCGCCGCCAACTGCTCCGCCTTCCCCTCCTCCCCCGGGCCTGCCGTCAACACGCACTGCAACTCGGGACAGGCCTGGTTGAGCTTGATGATGAGGCGCGAGTACTGCTCGATGGAGAGGTTGTTGGCCGAGCCACCGCTGCCCGCATGCACCATCAGCCAGGGGCGGCTGGCGTCGAGCCTGAGACGGGCGGCGACCTGCTCGCGCACCTGCAGCAGGCTCTCGGGGTCGAAGTCGAGGTAGGGGCCCTGTGGCTCCACCACGGTCTGATGCTGATCGGCGAGGAAGCGGCGCACCAGATCCAGGTTGTATTCGTACTCCGGCTTCTGGGAGCGGGAGCGGCGCTGCACCAGGCGCTGGTTGTAGAGCACCTGGGCCAGCTTGGTGGCTGGTGCCAGCCGGTAGGGAATGTGCGCCTTCCACACCAGCTTGGCATTTCGGGTGTTGGAGAAGAGGCAGATGGAGGCATCGAAGGCGGCCGCCTTGATACGCGCCAGCAGGGCGCGTTGCTGCTCCTTGTCGGCCCGGGCACCCGGATCCAGGATGATCTCGTCGATCCATGGGCAGAGGCGGGCCAAGGGCGCCGTGTAGGCGGGAACCAGGGCAGTCACATGACACTCCATGGAGCGCTTGAGCATGGCAAAGCTCGGCCACGCCAGCATGAAGTCACCAATCTTGTCATTGCGGACTACCAGAATACGTTTCATAAAAAATCCCTATGCTCCCTGTCACCAGCGAAGGAGGCTTGATGCGCGATGCGGGTATTCTTGCCTGATGCAGGGCGATTCTCAAGCGAAGACGCCACGGGGCCCCGATTTGTGCGACCCCGGCCGCCGATCAGCGCCAGAAATCCGCGCCATCCCGGTCGCGACAAACCGGCAACAGCCCCTATAATGCGACCAGTTTTCCGGTTTCAGGAATCAGCAGCATGACCAACAAGGTAATCTATCCCGGCACCTTCGATCCCATCACCAACGGCCATACCGATCTCATTGGCCGCGCCGCCAGACTGTTCGACGAGGTGGTGGTCGGGGTGGCCAACAGCCCGAGCAAACGGCCGCTGTTCGATCTCGAGGAGCGCGTTCAACTGGCCCGGCAGGTGACGGTTCACCTGCCCAACGTCAAGGTGGTGGGCTTCTCCGGCCTGCTGGTGGATTTCGCCAGGGAGCAGCAGGCCAACGTGCTGATCCGCGGCCTGCGCGCCGTCTCCGACTTCGAATATGAGTTCCAGCTGGCCAACATGAACCGCCGCCTGATGCCGGAGCTGGAGAGCGTCTTCCTCACCCCGGCGGAGGAGAACTCCTTCATCTCCTCCACTCTGGTGAAAGAGGTGGCGCTGCACGGTGGCGACATCCGCCAGTTCGTCGACCCCCTGGTGGCCCAGGCCATCGCCGCCAGGCAACAGCGCTAATCCCTCCCCTGATGGGCAGAAACGAACAAGGGCTACCCGCGGGTAGCCCTTGTTGCATCAACGCACTGCACGCCTAGCTGTGGGCAAACTGCTGGCGGATCGCCCGCTCCAGCCCGTCCAGCCACTCGTAGCGACGCCGGTACATGGCCCGCTTCTTGGCGGCCACCTCCTCCAGCGGCTTGCGCACCACGGGTTGCAGCCGCACGAAGTTGGCGTCCTGATCGAGGGCGCCAAACTCCTGCCACAGCTCGTCGTAGTCCGCCTGCAGGCAGGCTTTCTTCTTCTTGCTGTACCGTCTTGCCTGGAAGATGTGGGCCTTCATGCGCACCGCACAGACCCGGTGGGCCCCCATGGCCCCGGCCAGCGCCATCACCAGCATCACCACCAGCGACTTGGGTCTCAGACCCTGACCCGCCCGGGTCAATGCCCGCACCTGCTCCTGGGGCTGCTCGACACAGGGCTCCGGCCCCTGCACCGACCCGATCACCAGGGCCAGCTCCTGTTCGTTGCCCGCCAGGGAGAAGGCACAGCTGTAGAGTCGCTCCCCCCGCGCGTTGACGATGGAGAGCGCCAGCTCCGCCTCCCGGCGGAAGGTGCCGTCGTGACGCAGCACGATGCGCCAGCCGCCATCGGGATAATGGCCCAGCACTATCCCCTCCCCCAGATAGAGCGGGTCGATGAGCTCGGGGTACAGGCCCAGCAGCAGGCGGTAGTGATCCTCCACCATCTTGACCCGCTGGTTCACCGTCGAGCAGGCGAAGCGATAGGGTCGCATCGGCTTGTCGAGCAGCTCGGGGTGGCGGGCGGGAAGCGCCCGCAGGGGGGCGCTCTGGAACAGCTCGAATACCCGGTTCAACTGCGCACGGTAGAGCAGACTGCGCAGCAAAAACTTGCCGCGATTGAAGGTCTTGCGGGCGCTGTCTTCGGGATAGAGGAAGCGGGCCATATCGTGGGCACAATAGTGCCCCTGCCGGGATAACTGTTCCCAGTCTATTGATTTAGCTGTCATTTTATTACCTCGCAGCCTGAACTGGCGAGATAGTAGTCATGGGCTGACGCCGCTTCAACAGACCGGAAATACTCTCTTACAACTTGGCCGATCCCGGCTCAAAAATCCCACTTTCAGCGTTGGCAGTGGGAGCAGAACACCGTGGTTCGCTGGCCCATCTTCACCTCGGTGAGCAGGGTGTGGCAGTGGAAACAGGGCTGGCCGCCACGGCCGTAAACCTGCAGCTGCTGGACGAAATAGCCCGGCTTGCCGTCGGCGCTGGTGAAATCCTTGAGGGTGGTGCCCCCCTGGCGAATGGCTTCGGCCAACACCCGCTTGATCTCGCTCACCAGGGTGCCCAGCCGCTCGGCGCTGATGTTGCCTGCCGCCCGCCTGGGATGAATGCCGGCGGCATAGAGCGCCTCGTTGGCGTAGATGTTGCCCACCCCGACCACCACGTGGTTGTCCATCAGGAACTGCTTGATGGCGGTGCTGCGCCCCTTCGCCCGCTCCCGCAGATAATCGGCATGGAAGGCATCGGTGAGGGGTTCCGGCCCCAGCTTGGCGAGCAGGGCATGGGCCTCGGCCGGTTCGCGGGTCCACAGCAGGGCGCCAAAACGGCGAGGATCGTTGAGCCGCAGCAGCTTGCCGTTGGCCAGCTCGATATCCACGTGATCGTGCTTCTCGGCCGGGGTGCCGATGTCCAGCACCCGCAGGCTGCCGGACATCCCGAGATGCAGGATGGCGGTGCCGAAGTCGGTCTCCAGCAACAGGTATTTGGCGCGGCGGCTGACGCGGTGGATGACGAGATCCACCAGCTCCTGGATCTCGCCGGGCACGGGCCAGCGCAGGCGGCCGTCCCGCACCACCACGCGGGTCACCTTGATGCCGGTAAGCCAGGGGGAGATGCCCTGGCGGCTGACTTCGACTTCCGGTAATTCAGGCATGGGCGATCTCTCGTTCAGGGAATGGGACGCATCAGGTCACGGTATTGCGCCTGACTCAAGCTGAGCCAGGTCGAGGAGGGCAGCAGGGCGGCAAACTTGCCGTCGTCCTGATAGAGCCCGACTTCCACCGGATCGCTCTGTCCGGCGATCCAGATCTTGAGGGTCACCGGGGTGCCGCGCACGGGCTCGCCGGGGGGCAGCAGCCAGCCTTGCCACGCCTCGATGCGGGCCGCCAGCTGGGTGCTGCCAAGCCCCAGATCCGGCGCGCTGCGCCAACCCTGGCCGATACGCTCTATCTGCCAGCTCGGCCCCTGCCAGGTCAGCACCACGGCACTCTCCGGCAACAACGGACGCGCGCGTTTGGCACTGTTCTCCTGCTGGACCTGCTCCAGCCGGTGCAACAGGGTAATGACGATCAACACGACCACGATGATCACGTTGTTCCAGCCTTTGCGGCTCAGTTTGAACATGGCTAGCCTCCCTTCGAATCGGCAGTGTACTGAATTCCAGCCATAAAAAAACCCGGCACGAGGCCGGGTTTTTGCAGCGAAACCAAGTAATTACTTGATTTTGCCTTCTTTGTAGATCACATGCTGACGAATCACGGGATCAAATTTCTTGATCTCCATTTTTTCGGGCATGGTGCGCTTGTTCTTGGTAGTGGTATAGAAGTGACCAGTACCGGCGCTGGAGTTCAGGCGAATCTTATCGCGAATACCTTTAGCCATGATCTAATTCCTTATACCTTAACGCCGCTGGCACGCAGTTCAGCCAGAACCACTTCAACGCCGCGCTTGTCGATGATACGCATGCCTTTTGCGGATACGCGCAGGCTCACGAAGCGTTTTTCACTCTCAACCCAGAAACGGTGAGTGTGCAGGTTCGGCAGGAAACGACGCTTGGTAGCGTTGTTAGCGTGCGAACGGTTGTTACCAACTGCCGGGCGCTTGCCGGTTACTTGGCATACTCTAGACATGTCAGTCTCTCCAAATCTTACTTCATTGCTCGAGCAAATATCTGCCCCGCTGGCCTTCGATTGCGGGGCAAACAGAAGGCGGCATTTTATACAGCATCCGTGATCAAAGATCAACTAATACAGTGCCAGAGCCCAGTCACAACCAACCACGCTCTGCGAAAGAAACCGTGATGCCATCACCGATCACCAGGTGATCAAGCACTCTGATATCGACCAGGGCCAGGGCGGCCAGGATCCGATCCGTGATCTGGCGGTCCGCCCGACTGGGCTCGGCCACGCCGGACGGGTGATTATGCGCCAGAATCACGGCGGCTGCATTATGTTTGAGCGCGATCTGCACGATTTCTCTGGGCCAGACGCTCGCCGAGTCGAGGGTGCCGTAAAAAAGTTCGACAAACCGGATGACCCTGTGCTGGTTGTCGAGCAGCAGCAGGGCGAACACCTCCCGCCCCCGATCCCGCAACTGGGCTTGCAGAAAGTCACGGGTAAGCCCGGGCGAGGTGAGCGCCTCTCCCCGTTGCAACTGTTCGGCCAGATGGCGCCGCCCCATCTCCAGCACCGCCTGCAACTGGGCATACTTGGCAGGTCCCAGCCCGTGAGCGCCACAAAAATCCTGCTGCTCGGCTCCCAGCAGTGCCCGCAGGGAACCAAACTGCTGCAACAACTGGCGGGAGAGGTCCACCGCACTCAACCCGCTGACCCCGGTGCGAAGAAAGATGGCCAGCAGTTCGGCATCGGAGAGCGCCGTCGCCCCTCGGCGCAGCAGCTTTTCCCTCGGGCGCTCCTCTTCCGGCCACTCCTTGATGCTCATTTGTCTCTCCCTCATGGCTATTGAGAGAAAACATAGCAAAGAATCCCGCGAGCCCGACCACAACTCCCCCATGTCAGCCTCTGTCGCCACCCATTGCCTGTGCTATCTTAGCCGACCAGTCAGAGTGAGCCGGAAGAGAAGCAGCAGATGAGATTGGCCGATAAACGCATCCTGTTGGGTGTCAGTGGCGGGATCGCCGCCTACAAGAGTGCCGAACTGGTACGTCGCCTGAAAGATCAGGGGGCCGAGGCGCGAGTGGTGATGACCCGCTCCGCCAAGGAGTTCATCACCCCGCTGACCCTGCAAGCCGTCTCAGGCCACCCGGTGGCCGACAGTCTGCTGGACCCGGCTGCCGAGGCGGGCATGGGCCACATCGAACTGGCCAAGTGGGCCGATCTGGTGCTGATCGCCCCCGCCAGCGCCAACCTGATGGCCCGCATGGCCGCCGGCATGGCGGACGAGCTGCTCACCACCCTCTGCCTGGCCACCCCGGCGACTATCGCCCTGGCGCCGGCCATGAACCAGCAGATGTACCGCAACGCCGCCACCCAGGCCAACCTCCAGACCCTCGCCGAGCGCGGCATTCAGCTGTGGGGGCCGGATTCCGGCAGCCAGGCCTGTGGCGATGTGGGCCCGGGCCGGATGCTGGATCCCCTGGAACTGGTGGAACGCTGCTGCCAGCAGCTCGCCGCCGAACCGCTCCTGGCAGGCGTCAGGCTGCTGCTCACCGCCGGGCCGACCCGCGAGGCGCTGGATCCGGTGCGCTATATCAGCAACCACAGCTCCGGCAAGATGGGCTACGCCATCGCCCGCGCCGCCCGCGAGGCGGGCGCGGAGGTGACCCTGGTGAGCGGCCCGGTGGCACTGGCCACCCCGGCCGGCGTTACCCGCATCGATGTGGAGAGTGCCCTGCAGATGCACGAAGCAGTGATGAGCCGGGTCGGTGAGTGCGACCTCTTTATCGGCTGCGCTGCCGTCGCCGACTACCGCCCCGCCCAGGTGGCCGAGCAAAAGATCAAGAAGACCGGCGACAACGACCAAATGCAGCTGACCCTGGTCAAAAACCCCGACATCATCGCCGATGTGGGGGCGTTGTCAGACAAACCCTTCACCGTCGGATTTGCCGCCGAAACCGTGGATGTGGAACAATACGCCCTCGACAAACTTCGACGTAAGCGGCTGGACATGATCGCAGCCAACGATGTGTCCCGTGCAGGCCAGGGTTTCAATGCCGATGACAACGCCCTGACCGTCTTCTGGCAAGGGGGTCAAGCCGCCCTGCCCCTGGCCGATAAGCTGACGCTCGCCCGTCATCTTGTCGCCCTGATTGCACGCCATTATCGACCCTGAGCCCATTGAACATGCCGGGAGCCCCAGGTTCCTGCAGTACCACCCGATCGCCAGGCGATCCAATTGAAAAAGATTCATGACGACACAAATTGAACTGAAAATCCTGGATGCCCGCATCGGCACCGACTTCCCGCTGCCCGCTTACGCCACACCGGGCTCCGCTGGCATGGACTTGCGCGCCCTGCTGGATGCCCCGCTGACCCTGGCCCCGGGCGACACCACGCTGGTGCCAACCGGGCTGGCCATTCACATCCAGGATCCGGGTCTGTGCGCCACCATCCTGCCCCGCTCCGGCCTCGGCCATAAGCACGGCATCGTGCTGGGCAACCTGGTCGGCCTCATCGACTCCGACTACCAGGGTCAGTTGATGGTCTCGGTCTGGAACCGTGGCAACGACAGCTTCACCATGCAGCCTGGCGAGCGCATCGCCCAGCTGGTGATCCTGCCGGTGGTACAGGCCAGCTTCCAGCTGGTCGACGAATTCAATCAGAGTGAACGGGGTGAAGGCGGGTTTGGTTCTTCTGGTCGCCAATAACAAGACCACACGGCCCCCTGGGGCACGTGCCAAATAATAGAATCAAGCCATTGTTTTTTTAGGGGAATCCATGGCAAGCAGTAACCAGAAACAGAGTCGGCGCGATCAGATCCTGCAGGCACTCGCCCACATGCTTGAAACCAGCCCGGGCCAGCGCATCACCACGGCACGCCTCGCGGCCGAGGTGGGCGTGTCCGAGGCGGCCCTCTACCGGCATTTTCCCAGCAAGGCGAGGATGTTCGAGGGGCTGATCGACTTTATCGAGGATTCCCTGCTGTCACGGGTCAACCTGATCATGGCCGAAGAGAAGGACACCATGTCCCGCTGCCATCACATACTGCAGCTGCTGCTGGTGTTCGCCGAGCGCAACCCCGGCATCACCCGCATTCTCAATGGCGATGCCCTGCTGGGCGAACACGATCGGCTGCGGGATCGCATCAGCATCCTGTTCGACAAGCTGGAGACCCAGATCAAGCAGGTACTGCGCGAGAAACGGCTGCGGGAAGGCCAGGGCTTCCAGCTCGACGAGACCATGCTGGCCAACCTGCTGCTGGCCTATACCGAGGGCCGCATCAGCCAGTTCGTCCGCTCGGAGTTCAAAATCAAGCCCACCGCCGGGTTTGAAGATCAGTGGCAGTTTATCCGCAGCCAGTTGCTGCAAAGCTGAGCCAGCAGACCGCATCAACCAATGCACGTCCCGCTCCGAGTTCACAATCAAGCCCACTGCCGGCTTTGAGGATCAGTGGCAGTTTATCCGCAGCCAGCTGCTGCAAAGCTGAGCCAGCAGACCGCATCAACCAATGCACGTCCGCTCCGAGCTCACAATCAAGCCCACCGCCGGGTTTGAAGATCAGTGGCAGTTTATCCGCAGCCAGCTGCTGCAAAGCTGAGCCAGCAGACCGCATCAACCAATGCACGTCCGCTCCGAGTTCACAATCAAACCCACTGCCGACTTTGAAGATCAGTGGCAATTCATCCGCAACCAGCAGCTGCAAAGCTGAGTCCGCACATGCCGAGCGTCCCTGCGCCAGCAGGGTTGTGACAAAACGGGAGGCCTTGGCCTCCCTTGCTTTTTGTGGCACAAAAGAAGAGACAAGCACCAGATGCGACCCAGCTTGTCGCGCTCAAATGTTACATTCATCTGCCATAAATCTTCACACCAACAGGACATCCTATGGAACCCGAGATCATTACCGAAGCACAGACCTGGCTGACCAACAACCAGGGGCTGATCATCGAGTATGCGGTCAACATCGCCGCCGCCCTGATCACCCTGCTGGTCGGTTACATTGCAGCCAACCTTCTCAGCGGTGGCGTGGTCAAGGTGATGCAGACCCGCAAGCTGGACACCACCGTCACCCACTTCGTCGGCAGCATCCTCAAATACACCATCCTGGTGTTCGTGGTGATCGCCGCCCTGGGCCGGGTCGGGGTGCAGACCGCCTCCTTCGTCGCCATTATCGGTGCCGCCGGTCTGGCCATCGGTCTGGCGCTGCAGGGCTCTCTCTCCAACTTTGCCGCCGGTTTCCTGCTCATCATCTTCCGCCCCATCAAGGCAGGGGAATTTATCGAGGTGGCAGGCACCAATGGCGTTGTGCAATCGGTGCAGCTCTTCACCACCACCCTCACCTCGGGTGACAACAAGATGGTGGTAGTGCCCAACTCCGCCATCCTCAACGGCACCATCGTCAACTACTCGCGCATGGATACCCGCCGCGTCGACATGACCTTCGGCATCGGCTACGGCTCCGACCTGCGCAAGGCCAAACAGATCCTGGAGCGGCTGGTGAGCGAAGAGCCCCGCATCCTGAAGGAGCAGGCCGCCACCATTGCCGTTGCCGCGCTGGCCGACTCCTCGGTCAATATCGTGGTGCGTCCCTGGGTCAAGACCGGCGATTACTGGGGAGTCTGGTTCGACTTCCACGAGAAGGTGAAGCTCACCTTCGACGCCGAGGGCATCGAGATTCCCTTCCCCCAGCGTGTGGTCCACATGCAAAAGACTGCGGATTGATCCTCGGTGTGCGTTCTCCAGTGCCAGCCTTCGGGCTGGCACTGTCGTTTCTGCCTTCTGTGACATGAAAAAACCGGCCACAGGCCGGTCTTGCGCACCAGGTCGCACCGCGTTCTCACCCCAGCCGGCGTGCAACCCGGTTGAGCAGGGGCTGCATCAGCACATAACCCCCCAGCACGGCTCCGATCACCGCCAGTACGCGGATCTCCAGCGTCGGCGCCGCATTGGCCAGCGTCAGGGTCAGCAAACCGATGAGGCCGGTGGCGATCAGGCTCAGGGCAAACAGGGATAACAGGGCTTTCATCTCGATCTCCTCATTCCACACCATTGATTCCATACCTTGGCCATCCCTGGGAGATCTCGTCCATTCGGCTCATATGATAGCCAGCGTCTGTTGCCCACCATTTGCGCCTGCTCAAAAAACCGTCCGATGAGCGTCTGTTGAATACCCTTTGATCTGTCACGCCAGCTTTCCAGAGCCACGGCCGCGCTCCCCTTGAAATGAAAGCCTTTTCAACCCGAACAAGCATGCGCGAACGCAAGATCCCGGGGTACTGAGTGACTCATAATCGCACTGTTTTGGTTGTACACTCCCTCGTTGCAGACAATTGGTAATGCTCTGTTACACGGGGCGCACGGAGTGCCCGGTATAATGCTCGCATAATAAGGTTTGGCGGGAGCCTTGCCTGCAAGGTTCAAACACAACTTGGAAGACTGATAATCCTATGAAAAATATCAATCCAACCCGGACCCAGGCCTGGCAGGCACTGGAAGCCCATTTTGCAGCCAACAAGGAGATGCGTCTCAAGGATCTGTTCGCACAGGATCCCAAGCGTTTTGACAAGTTCTCCCTCACCTTCGGTGGCGACATCCTGGTCGACTACTCCAAGAACCTGATCACCGAAGAGACCCTCAAGCTGCTGGTGAACCTGGCTGGCGAGACCGATCTGCGCAGCGCCATCGACGCCATGTTCAACGGCGACAAGATCAACATGACCGAAGGGCGCGCCGTACTGCACACCGCCCTGCGCAACCGCTCCGACCGTCCCATCGAGGTTGACGGCAAGGACGTGATGCCGGAAGTGAACGCCGTACTGGCCAAGATGAAGGGCTTCTGCGAGAAGGTCATCGGTGGCGAGTGGAAGGGCTATACCGGCAAGGCCATCCAGCACGTGGTCAACATCGGCATTGGTGGCTCCGATCTGGGCCCCGTCATGATCACCGAGGCCCTGCGCCCCTACAAGAATCACCTGGAGATGCACTTCGTCTCCAACGTCGACGGCACTCACATCGCCGAGACGCTCAAGAAGATCGATCCGGAAACCACCCTGTTCCTGGTGGCCTCAAAGACCTTCACCACCCAGGAGACCATGACCAACGCCCTGACCGCCCGCGACTGGTTCCTCGGTCACGCCGGTGACAAGGCTCACGTGGCCAAGCACTTCGCCGCCCTGTCTACCAACGGCAAGGCCGTGGCCGAGTTCGGCATCGACACCGACAACATGTTCGAGTTCTGGGACTGGGTCGGCGGTCGTTACTCCTCCTGGTCCGCCATCGGCATGCCCATCGCCCTCTCCCTCGGCTTCGAGCACTTCGAGGCCCTGCTGCAAGGCGCCTTCGAGATGGACATGCACTTCGCCACTGCCGCCTATGAACAGAACGTGCCCGTACTGCTGGCCCTGATTGGCCTGTGGTACAACAACTTCCATGGTGCCGAGTCCGAAGCCATCCTGCCGTACGATCAGTACATGCACCGCTTCCCTGCCTACTTCCAGCAAGGCAACATGGAGTCCAACGGCAAGTACGTGGACCGCGACGGCCATCCGGTTGACTACCAGACCGGTCCCATCATCTGGGGTGAACCGGGTACCAACGGCCAGCACGCCTTCTACCAGCTGATCCATCAGGGCACCAAGCTGATCCCCTGCGACTTCCTGGCGCCGGCCATCAGCCATAACCCCATCGGTGACCACCATCCGAAGCTCCTGGCCAACTTCTTCGCCCAGACCGAAGCCCTGGCCTTCGGCAAGAGCAAGGAAGCGGTGGAGGCCGAGTTCCTGGCCGCCGGCAAGACGCTGGAGCAGGTCAAGGATCTGGTGCCGTTCAAGGTGTTCGAAGGCAACCGCCCGACCAACTCCATCCTGTTCAAGCAGCTGACCCCGAAAACCCTCGGCTCCCTGATCGCCATGTACGAGCACAAGATCTTCGTACAGGGCGCAATCTGGAACATCTTCTCCTTCGACCAGTGGGGTGTGGAGCTGGGCAAACAGCTGGCCAACAAGATCCTGCCGGAGCTGGGCACCGATGAGGCCGTCACCAGCCACGACGGCTCCACTAACGGCCTGATCAACACCTGGAAAGCCTGGAAGGCCTGATTCTCCCGCCCTCCAGAATGCAAAAGCCCCGCTCGATGAGCGGGGCTTTTTTATAGGCTTCAATCTGTCTGTTTGCATCATCCGGACGACAGGCCAGGTGTCTAAGCCAGCCAGTAACGGGGATCGTCATCCCCGCCCCTTCCGATGCCGCTCAGCGAAGGCTTAACCGCCGACGGCAATACGCTTCATGTCCTTCATGTAACCACGCAGGGTCTGGCCGATCTTCTCGATCGGGTGGTTGCGGGTCGCTTCGTTGGCAGCCAGCAGGGCCAGGTTGTCCACCGCCTTGCTCTCGGCACGGGCACTGCCCAAGTCCCCTGCTTGCAGGGTCGGCATGAAGTGCTCACGCAGCAGCGGCACGGCAGCGTTGGCAAACAGGTAGTTGCCGTACTCCGCAGTATCGGAGATGACCACGTTCATCTCGTACAGACGCTTGCGGGCGACGGTGTTGGCGATCAGCGGCAGCTCGTGCAAAGACTCGTAGTAGGCGGACTCTTCATAGATGCCGGAGGCCACCATGGTTTCGAACGCCAGCTCGACACCCGCCTTGACCATGGCCACCATGACCACGCCATTGTCGAAGTACTCCTGCTCTGCGATCTTGCCGACATAGGCAGGGGCATTCTCGAAGGCGGACTTGCCGGTCTCTTCGCGCCAGCCGAACAGCTTGGCATCGTCTTCGGCCCAGTCAGCCATCATGCCGCGGGAGAACTCGCCGGCGATGATGTCATCCATGTGCTTCTCGAACAGCGGACGCATCAGGGTGCGCAGTTGCTCGGAGAGCTCGAAGGCACGCAGCTTGGCCGGGTTGGAGAGACGGTCCATCATCAGGCTGATGCCACCCTGCTTCAGGGCCTCGGTGATGGTCTCCCAGCCGAACTGGATCAGCTTGCCGGCATAGGCCGGGTCGGTGCCCTCGGCAACCAGCTTGTCGTAGCAGAGCAGGGAACCGGCCTGCAGCATGCCGCACAGAATGGTCTGCTCGCCCATCAGGTCGGATTTCACTTCCGCGACGAAGGAGGATTCCAGCACGCCGGCACGGTCGCCACCGGTAGCAGAGGCCCACGCCTTGGCGATGGCCATGCCCTCACCCTGGGGATCGTTCTCCGGGTGCACGGCGATCAGGGTCGGTACGCCGAAACCGCGCTTGTACTCTTCACGCACTTCGGTACCCGGGCACTTGGGCGCCACCATCACGACGGTGATGTCGGAACGGATCTGCTGACCCTCTTCCACCACGTTGAAGCCGTGGGAGTAGCCCAGCGCGGCGCCCTGCTTCATCAGCGGCATTACGGTTTTGACGACGTCGGAGTGCTGCTTGTCCGGAGTCAGGTTCAGCACCAGATCGGCGGTCGGGATCAGCTCTTCATAGGTGCCGACCGCGAAGCCGTTGTCGGTGGCCTTCTGCCAGGAGGCGCGCTTCTCGGTGATGGCGGCCTTCCGCAGGGCGTAGGAGATGTCCAGCCCGGAGTCGCGCATGTTCAGACCCTGGTTCAGGCCCTGGGCGCCACAGCCCACAATCACCACCTTCTTGCCCTTCAGCACGTTGCAGCCGTCCGCGAACTCTTCGCGCTGCATGAAACGACACTTGCCCAACTGGGCCAACTGCTGACGCAGGTTCAAGGTGTTGAAATAGTTAGCCATGGTGATTGCTCCGTTCGATTGATTCCATGCCGGATAGCGGCGTTGTCGAAACCACTATAGCGCGGGACACTTATTGCCTGAACTGATATATTCGAAACAGTACGTTGCAGGAATTGAAATGTGATTTCCCGCAATCTCCCGCCGCCGAGCCATCGTGCTACAGGGCGCCTGACAACGCCGCAGGAATAAAAAGATGGACCTTCGCAATCTCGAACTGTTTCTCCACCTCGCCGACTCCCTTCACTTCGGCAAAAGCGCCGATGCCATGGCGGTCAGCCCCTCCACCCTGAGCCGCGCCATCCAGCGACTGGAACAGGAGACCGGCTGCGTGCTGTTCGAGCGGGACAACCGCTCGGTGCGGCTCACCCCTGCTGGTGACAAGCTGCGGGAGTTTGGCGGTGCCTTGCTGCAGGAGTGGCGCCAACTCAAACAGGAGCTCAAGCGCAGCGACGAGCCGCTGCAAGGGCGGCTGCGGGTGTTCTGTTCGGTTACCGCCAGCTACTTTCTGCTACCTGAGGTACTGGAACGCTTTCGTCGCCGTTATCCCCAGCTGGAGATCAAGCTGGAGACCGGCGACCCGGCACTGGCAGTGGACAAGATCCTGGCTGACGAAGCCGATCTGGCCATCGCCGCCCGCCCGGATGCCCTCTCCGCCAAGCTAGAATTTGCCAGTCTGCAGCAGGTACCGCTGGTGTTCATCGCCCCCCGCACCGCACCGCAGCAGAGCCAGTGGTTTTCTCAGGGAGAGCCAGACTGGGAGCGCCTGCCACTGATCCTCTCCGAGCAGGGGCTGGCCCGAAAGCGCTGTGATCAATGGTTTCGCAACAAGGGGATAGCTCCCAACATCTATGCAGAAGTGGCGGGCAACGAGGGCATCGTCGCCATGGTGGCCCTCGGGTTCGGTGTGGGTGTCGTGCCTGCCGCCGTCATCGATCACAGCCCCATGGGGGACAAGGTGCGTGTGGTCGAGCCCAAACCGGCGCTCAAGGCGTTCGACGTCGGCATCGCCGTACTCAAGAAGCGGCTGGAAGAGCCGCTGATCCGCGCCTTCTGGGACACCGCACGCGGCCAGGGAGGCCTTCGCTGATCCGGCAGGCGTCAGAGCCACGGTGAGTGTCAAATGTATCAGTATGAAAGTGGGGGAGAAGAGGGGACACTGGCCGGCACCATCCAGCCACCATCAAGGAATAGAGCGTGAGCCAGCATCTTGTCGAAATCCGCAGTGCCATCCTGTTCGCAGAATATCTGCAAAGCCTCGGGGTCCAGCGCCATGAACTCGATCGGGAGCAGGAGATCTATCTCCAGGACAGGCACCTCGCCACGGTGCAATGCATTCAGGGGGAGCTGCGCTTTTATCTGCGCGCCAGCGCACTGGCCAGATCGTGATCCGCAATCGGTCACAGAACCCGCACGCAAAGCGTATTAGACTGGCACCATCCGTCCCCCTCGCCCCGGGGGCCACCACGAGGAGTGCCCATGAAACAAAGCGGCCTGGATCGGCTCTTCAAACCTCACTCGATCGCCGTCATCGGCGCCTCCAGTGATCCGCAGAAGGCAGGCCATGTGGTCATCCGGCACCTGCTGGCGGGTCAGTTCCAGGGCCCTATACTACCCGTAGCCCCCCGCAGCCAGGCCATCGCTGGCGTGCTCGCCTATCCGGACATAGAGAGCCTTCCCCTCTCCCCCGATCTCGCCATCGTCTGTACCCGGCGCGAACGGGTACTGCCGCTCATCGAGGAGCTCGGCAAGAAAGGAACCGGAGCCGCCATCATACTGGCCGCCCAGTTCTCCACTGACGAGCGCCTGCGGCTCAAGCATCTGTGCCAGCAATACGGCATCCGGCTGCTCGGCCCCAACAGCATGGGCATGCTGCTCCCCGGGCAGGGTATCAACGCCAGCTTTTCCCCCATTGCAGCGACTCCGGGACAGGTGGCGTTTCTCTCCCAGTCTGCAGCGGTCAGCACCACCATCCTGGATTGGGCCAAGCAGCGCGAAATCGGCTTCTCGGCCTTCATCTCCCTGGGCGATCATTGCGACATCGACTTTGGCCAACTGCTGGATCAGCTCTCCCGGGACGGGACGACCCGCGCCATCCTGATCTACATGGACAAGCTGCACGATGCCAGGCACTTTCTCTCCGCCGCCCGTGCAGCCTCGCGCAACAAACCCATCCTGATCCTCAAGAGCGGTCGGCACGACCCGGCCAACGGTCTCGACAATGTCTATGATGCCGCCATCCGCCGGGCTGGCATGCTGCGCGTCCGGGATACCCACGAACTGTTTGCCACTGTCGAGACCCTGAGCCACTCCCTGACCCTCAAGGGGGAGCGGCTCGCCATCCTCTCCAACGGGCGCGGCCTCGCCAACATGGCCGCAGACGTACTGCTGTCTCGGGGAGGCAAGCTGGCGATGCCACCCCTCGACATCGGCAGCGATGCCGATATCGAGGCCTACAAGAGTGCACTCGAGACGCTGCTCCAAGGGGACAGTGCCGATGCCATCCTGCTGATCCATGCACCGTCCCTCACCGCCCGAGGTGTCACCCTCGCCAGCAACCTGATCGACTTCATCAAGCAGCATCCCAGGGCCAGACGATTCAACATACTGACCAACTGGGCAGGCGAATACTCCGCCCAAGAGGGGAGACGTCTGTTCAACGAGGCGGGCATCCCGACCTATCGCACCCCGGAAAGCGCCGTCACGGCCTTCATGCACATGGTGGAATATCGCCGCAACCAGAAACAGTTGATGGAAACACCGGCCTCCCTGCAAGGCGACAGGCTCGATGTCGAGCGCTGCCAGCAGCTTCTTGGGCAAGCGCTGGACCGCCAGCAGCGGGTGCTGGACACCCACCTGGCCCATCCCATCTTGCAGGCAGCCGGGCTATCCACCCTCGCGACCTGGATCGTCTCCGATGCCATCGAGGCAGCACTGACAGCAGAACAGATTGGCTACCCCGTAGCGGTGAAGCTGCGATCTCCCGACATCGCCCACAAATCCGATGTACACGGTGTCATGCTGAACCTGCGCACCTCGGCGGAAGTCGCCCAGGCGGCGGATGCCATTCTAGACAGGGTACGTCAGCGCGATCCTGGCGCCCGCATAGAAGGGCTTCTGGTACAACGCATGGCACGCCGCAGCGGGGGTCTGGAGCTACGGATCCGCTTGCAGCAGGATCCGGTCTTCGGCCCCGTCATCCTGCTCGGGGAATCCGGCGCCGAGCCCCGCGAGATGGTCGCGGCCCTTCCTCCCCTCAACCAGGCACTGGCTCGCTACCAGATCATTGGTGCCCTCAAGGATGGCAAGATCCGCGAGCAGGCCAGTCCGGTACGGCTCGATATCGACGCCCTCGGCCAGGTGCTGTGCCAGCTCTCCGAGCTGCTGCTGGCCTTCCCCGAGATACAAGAACTGGATCTGCACCCGCTGCAGGCCTGTGGCGAAGAGATGGTGATCCTGGATGCCCGGCTCGTCCTGGCAGAGCGAGGGCAACAAGTGCTGCCACTGGCCATTCGCCCCTATCCCACCGAGCTGGAAGAGGGTGCCTGGCTGAAAGATCAGAGTCATGTGCTGCTGCGCCCCATTCGCCCCGAAGACGAGCCGGCCCACAAGCAGTTCGTGCGGCAGGTGTCTGATGAAGACAGGTACAAACGCTTCTTCGCCGACGTGGGGGAGCTGGGGCATGAGGAGCTGGCCCGCATGACCCAGATCGATTATGACCGGGAAATGGCCTTCGTCGCCGTGGGTCAGGACGGCCCTTTCAGCCAGCAGATCCTGGGAGTGGTGCGAGCCATTGCCAGCCCGGATCAATCGGATGCGGAGTTTGCCATCCTGGTCCGCTCAGACTTGAAAGGGCTCGGACTCGGCAAGTTGATGATGGAAAAGATCGTGCGCTATGCCAGAGAGCGTGGCATAGGCCAGCTATCTGGCATGACCATGCCCAGCAATCGCGGCATGATCAATCTGGCCAAACGGCTCGGTTTCAAGATCGATATTCAGCTGGAAGACGGGATAGTCAACATGGAGCTGCCCTGTGCTGATCAGGTTGTATAACGATACAATCGTGGTGGTAAATCAACCAGATATGGATGGATAACGTGAATTTCAGGCAATAAAAAACCCCGCTCGAGTGAGCGGGGTTTCTTGTATTGGGTGCCTGGCAGTGTCCTACTCTCGCATGGCGAATGCCACACTACCATCGGCGCTACAGCGTTTCACTTCTGAGTTCGGCATGGGGTCAGGTGGTTCCACTGCGCTATTGCCGCCAGGCAAAATCTTCAATCTTAGAAAGCTGACGTGAATAACGACTTTGCTAGTTGCTGGTCATTATCACTGAATTTGTAAGTAGTTCATGCACTTGCTACAAGGCCAGAAACACTTCTTGGGTGTTGTATGGTTAAGCCTCACGGGTAATTAGTATGGGTTAGCTCAACGTATCGCTACGCTTACACACCCCACCTATCAACGTTGTGGTCTCCAACGGCCCTTTAGGACCCTCAAGGGGTCAGGGATGACTCATCTCAGGGCTCGCTTCCCGCTTAGATGCTTTCAGCGGTTATCGATTCC